>JACDEC010000631.1 GCA_013816645.1 Planctomycetota bacterium | reverse complement strand
GCCGAGGCGCACGCACTCGAAGACGCCGGCGCCTTCGCGGTGGTGGTCGAGAAGGTGCCCGCGCCCCTGGCCAAGCGGATCAGCAATGAACTGCGCATCCCGACCATCGGCATCGGCGCCGGGGCCGGCTGCGACGGCCAGATCCTGGTCACCCCCGACATGCTCGGGCTGACTACCCAATTTAACCCGCGCTTCGTGCGCAAATACGGGCGGCTCTCCGACGACATGCTCTCGGCCTTCCAGCGCTACCGCGACGACGTCAAGCAGCGGACGTTCCCCACCGACGCGGAGAGCTACTGAGGCGGAGGTCCGGAAGTCCGGAAGTCCGGAAGTCCTTCTGTGCGTGGGTCGACGGAATGTGCCCTGACGCTTCTGGTGCTGCCGCCGACTTCCGGACTTCCGGACCTGCTCAAATCCCCTTGCGGGTGTAGGCGCGTTCGATCACCCCGGGCAGGTGCGACTCGGCGTTGCGCAGGTCGGCGGGTTCGCCGTGCACCGCGGTGAAGAAGTCGGCGCCGCTCGGGCTGGGCTTGATGCCGACCAGCACGAAGGCCATGCCGCTGAGCACGATCGACACCGCCTTGCGCTGGTCCTCGTCGAGGTTGGCCAGTTCGGGCGGCACGCCTGGCGGCAGGTCGGGCACCGGCAGGCCGCCGCTGTCGGACTTGGCGCCCTTGGCGGGAGGACCGCCGGCACGGCGCGCGTCGCCTGGGCGGCCGGGGGTGGCGGGCTTGGCGCCGGGGAAGCGGATGATGCGTTCGTCGTCGGACATGGCTGGGCCCATGCTGGGCCTGCCCGGAGAATGCAAGCCGCGCCAGGGACGGCCTGCGCGCCCTGGTCTGGGCGCCCTTGGCTCTGAGCCCTTGGCCCTTGGCAAGGCGCGGGTCGCCGGGACGCTGGCGCCCCCGATGGTCGCCCCACCCACCAGCCCGCGCCCTGGCCTGCTGCGCGACGCCTGCCTGGTGCTGGTGCGCACCCAGGGCCCGGTGAACCTCGGCATGGTCGCCCGGCTGTGCGGCAATCTCGCCATCGACGACCTGCGCCTGGTCTCGCCGCTGTGCGAGGTCGACTCGCCGGAGGCGCGCATGTTCTCCACTCACTCCCGCGACTTCATGCTCGCGGCGCCGCGCTTCGCGACCCTCGCCGAGGCGGTGGCCGACTGCGGCCTGGTGGTCGGCACCAGCGCGCGGATGCGCGATCCGCTCAGCGGCCCCCCCCTGCTGCCCGAGGACCTGCCGGCACTGGTCCGCGACCGCCCGGCCAAGCGCTGGGCGATGGTCTTCGGCAACGAAGCCGACGGGCTGAGCGACGACGAGATGCGCTGCTGCCAGGCGTTCGTGCGCCTGCGCACCTTCGGCGCGAACTACAGCTACAACCTCAGCCACGCCGTGGCGATCATCCTCTACGCGCTCGCCACCGGCGAGCCGCTGCCGCGCGACGAGATCCAGCCCGACGGCGCCTCGCGCGACGAGGTCGACCACCTCAAGCGCTACTGGCTGCACACCTTGGAGCGCTTCGACTACTTCCGCCGCACCGACAAAGAGCGCTTCACCCCGCAGCTCGAGCAGCTCTTCAACCGCCTGCACCTCTCGACCCACGACGTGCAGATGCTGTGGGGGATGTTCGCGCAGATGCACTACGTGCACTTCGGCGAGCGGGCCGCGCCCGAGCACGATCAGACCGGGAACACACGGCGGGAACGCGGTCCGAACCCCGCCCCCTGACCCCCGGCCCCCGTTCCACCTATTCGAGCGAGCCCTTGGTGCTCGGCACGCCGGCGCCGGTGACCCGGATCGCCATGCGCAAGGCGCGGGCGAAGGCCTTGAAGCCGGCCTCGACGATGTGGTGCGAATTGCGCCCGTGCAGCTGGTGCAGGTGCACGCAGATGCGGGCGTGGTCGGTCAGGCCGCCGAAGAACTCGGTGATCAGCTCGGTGTCCCAGGTCCCGAGCATCGCCGCCTTGGGCTTGAGATCGTAGACCAGGTAGGGACGACCCGACAGGTCGACGGTCGCCGCGACCAGCGCCTCGTCGAGCGGGCAGTGCATGTGGCCGAAGCGTTCGACGCCGGTGCGGTCGCCCAGGGCCTGGCGCAGCGCCTGGCCCATGACGATGCCAACGTCCTCGCTGGTGTGGTGGCCGTCGATGTGCAGGTCGCCGCGGCAGGCCACGGCCAGCGTGGTGCCGCTGTGCTTGGCCAGCGCTTCGAGCATGTGGTCGAGGAAACCGATGCCGGTGGCGATCTTGCCGGCGCCCGCGGCATCGAGGTCCCAACGGACCGTGATGTCGGTTTCCTTGGTCTTGCGACTGACGCTGGCGGTGCGGCCCATGGCGGGACGGTACGCGCGCTGGCCGATCGCACCAGGGCCGCCGCGCGCGGGAGCGATCAGGGTCGCCTCTGAACGC
>JACDEC010000630.1 GCA_013816645.1 Planctomycetota bacterium | reverse complement strand
CAGCCATCCTGGCCGCGGCCACGGGCGCCACCGAGATCGGCGACCGCGCCGAGGCGATTCGATCGGCAATAGCGGCGCTGCAACCCGGCGACGCGCTGCTGATCGCCGGCAAGGGCCACGAGACCGGACAGATCGTCGGCAACACCACCCTGCCGTTCAGTGATCACGATGCGGTGGCATCAGCACTTTCATCGGGGGTTGCATGAGCGCTGCGCCGTTATGGACATCTGGCGCCATGGCGCAAGCGATGGGCGCGCAAATCCAGGGCGCGTTGCCGGAGGCGATTACCGGCCTGTCGATCGACAGCCGCACCATCGCGCCGGGCGATGCTTATTTTTCGATCAAGGGCGACGTCCATGACGGCCATGATTTTGTCGCCGCCGCCCTGAAGGCCGGCGCGGCGCTGGCGGTTGTCGAACGCGCCCAGCGCGACAAGTTTGCGCCCGACGCGCCGCTATTGGTGGTGGACGACGTGCTCGCCGGCCTTGTCGAACTGGGGATTGCATCGCGCGCGCGTCTCAATGCGCATGTGATCGCCATCACCGGCTCGGTCGGCAAGACCTCGACCAAGGACCTGATCGCGGCCCTGATCGCCCCGCATCGCACGGTCGCCGCCAGCCGCGAGAACTACAACACCGAGATCGGGATGCCGCTGGAGATCCTGCGCGCGCCGCTGGGCACCGAGGTCCTCGTGCTGGAGGCGGCGATGCGCGGCTTCGGCCAGATCGCCGAGCTGGCCGCAATCTGCGAGCCCGACGTCGGCGTGATCACGAACATCGGCCCGGTCCACCTCGAGCAGATGGGCTCGCTCGAGGGGGTGGCCCAGGCCAAGGCCGAGCTGCTCGCGGGCCTCTACGACGGCGCCACGGCGGTCGTTCCCTCCGACGAGCCGCTGCTGGAGCCGTGGCTGCGCGAGGCGCTGGAGGTGGTGACCTTCGGGCCCGGCGGGGACGTGACCTTCGAGGGCAGCTCCCTACGCGGCGGCTCGGTGCCCGACGCCGTGCCTTCGAGTCACGTGATCGTGGCCGGCGGCGAGCGGATCGAGCTCGAGCTGCCGTTCGACCAGGCCCACAACCTGATGAACACGCTGGCCGCGGTCGCTGCCGCGCGGGCGGTGGGGGTGACGCCCTCGGGGCGGCTGGACGTGCGCTTCTCCGGCCTGCGCGGCGAGCGCGTGCTGCTCGGTACGGGCGTCACCGTCGTCAACGACTGCTACAACGCCAACCCGCTGTCGATGCGAGCGGCCTTGGACGACCTGACCATGCAGTCACCGGCCGGACGGCGCGTCGCGGTGCTCGGCGACATGCTCGAGCTCGGCCCTGCCGAGCACGAGCACCACGCTGAGATCGGTGCGTATGCGGCTGCGGCCGGCGTGGAGCTGCTGATCGCCGTCGGGCCTCGCTCTGCCGCGATGCTCGGCCGCTTCGGCGGCGAGGCGCATCTCGCCGCCGATGCGGCTGAGGCGGCGGCGCTGGCGGTTGCGCTCGTCGAGCCGGGGGACGTCGTGCTGGTCAAGGCCTCGCGCGGCGTCGGGCTCGAGGTCGTGGCCGAGGCGCTCGCAGCGGGGAGACGGGACGAAGCGGGCGGGTCGCCTGCCGTCGGCGAGGCACCGGACCGAAGCGAGGCGGACTGATGGGCGAGGTCCTGATCGGCGGAACGGCGTCGCTGTTGATCTGCATCTTCCTGTCGCCGAAGTTCATCGAGTTCCTGCGCCGGCGCGAGTTCGGGCAGCAGATCCGCGAGGACGGGCCGCAGGAGCATCACGCCAAGGCCGGCACGCCGACCATGGGCGGGATCATCATCTTCACGGCGATCGCGGTCCCGTTTCTGCTGCTGACCGAGCTCGATGCCCGCTCGGTCGGCGTGATGGGCGTCGCCCTCGCCTGCGCTGCGCTGGGCTTCGCGGACGACTACATGAAGCTCGTCAAACGGCGCTCGCTGGGGATGCGCGGGCGCTGGAAGCTGATCATCACGATGGGGATCTCGGTCGGGCTCTGGCTCGTGGCGACGCGCTGGGCCGACCTTCCCGACACGCTCAACCTGCGCGTCTATGACGCCGTCATCGACCTCGGCTACTTCTATCCGGCGCTGATCTACCTGGTCGTCGCGGGAACGACCTCGGCGGTCAACCTCACCGACGGCCTCGACGGGCTGGCGGCCGGCTGCTCGGCGATCGTGCTGCTGGCCTACATCGGGATCACGTTCACCACACGCCAGACCGACCTCGCGCTGGTGGCGGCATGCCTGGTGGGCGCATGTGTCGGCTTTCTCTGGTTCAACTCGTTCCCGGCGTCGATCTTCATGGGCGACACGGGGTCGCTGGGACTCGGAGGAGCGATCGCCGCGCTCGCGGTGATGACGAAGACGGAGGTGCTCCTTATCGTGATGGGCGGGATCTTCGTGATCGAG
>JACDEC010000629.1 GCA_013816645.1 Planctomycetota bacterium | reverse complement strand
GGTGAGCCCCGCGTCGCGCGCGGCGATCACGCAGGCCAGCGCGCCGCGCACCGGCCGCAGCCGGCCATCGAGCGCCAGCTCGGCGAGGAACAGCGTGTCGGTCGGCGGGGTGGGCAGGCGGTTGTGCTCGATCGTCGCGGCCAGGCCGAGGGCGATCGCCAGATCGAACACCGGACCTTCCTTGCGGCGGTCGGCCGGCGCCAGGTTGACCACCACGTGATCGGTCGGCCGATGGGTCAGCCCAGACGAGAACAGCGCCGGGGTGACCCGATCGATGGCTTCGCGCACCGCCGCGTCGGGCAGCCCGACGATCGAGGTGCGTCCGGTGCCGATGGTGGGTTCCGCGCGGCTGACCTCGACCGAGACCAGGAAGCCCTCGACGCCCTCGACGTTGGCGGCGACGAGCTGAGCGAGTTCCATGGCGAGGTACTAGGCGGATCGCCGCGGTGAAGCAAGCGCCGTGCCGCTGCCGGTTCGATTCCTCAGATCAGGCCGCGCAGCCGCTCGGCCAGGGGCGCGTAGCCGGCGAGCTTGTACGGCTTCTCGAAGACCTCGACGCCGAAGACCTCGGCGAGTTCGCGGTGGCGCTTGGTGTCCCACGAGGTGACGACCACCACCGGCATCTCCGCGGTCGCGGGATTGTCGCGGATGGTGCGCAGCACCTCGAAGCCATGGACCTGGTCGCCGAGCTCCAGGTCGATCAGGGCCACGCAGGGTGCATGGGTCTGGTGGGCGAAGTATTCCTGAGCCCGGGTGCCGGAACGTAGCCAGACGACGTCGAGCTCGACTCCGTGGGTGGCCAGAGCGTCGATGATGATGGTGGCGTCGCGGGGTACGTCCTCGACCAGCGCGAGCGTGGGTTTCCTGCCGGGCATGGCGCGACCGTAATACCCACGATGCGCTCGGCAATCCGGAGTCGGGCTCATCGTCACTGCGGGCTGCGCGGTCGGAAGCGTCCGGGCGGCGCACCCTCCAGAGCCCGGAAAACCCGGCTGAGGTAGCGCTCGTTCGCGTAGCCGCAGAGCGGGGCGATCGCGCGCAGCGGCAGGCTGGTCTGGGCCAGCAGTTCCTTGGCGTGGGCGATGCGCAGTCCCGCGACATAGCGGGCCATGCCGATGCCGAGTTCGCGTTTGAAGCAATGGCGCAGGTGGTCGACGCTCACTCCGACCGCGTTGGCCACCTCGTCCAGGCAGCGTGGTTCGCGGAAGCGGTCGCGCAGCCAGGCGCGGGCGGCCTCGGTCCGCCGGCGGCTCAGGGTGGGCAGGCGCTGCTCGGCGTCGCTGCCCAGGACCAGCACCCGCAGCAGCAGGGCGGTGACCCGCATGCCCAGTTCGAGCTGACGGGCGTCGCGCTCGTCGGGAGGGACGCGGGTGAGCAGCGCCGCTTCGCTCCACACGTAGGGGTCGGCGCAATCGCCGAGATGGATGAGATCGGGCAGATCGCGCAGCGGTCGCCGCGGCAGGGCCTGGATGCACCATTCCTCGCCGCGCCCGTGCCCCCACTGCTCATGGGCGATGCCGGGCGCGTAGAGCACCGCGCTGCCGGGTCGGAAGTGCTGGATCGCGCCGGTCGCGGTGGCGGTGCGGCCGCCGCCCTTGGGATGCAGGACCAGCTCGAAGCCGGCGTGGCCGTGCAGCGAGCAGGTCGGGCCCAGCGATTGCCGCCAGCCCGCCACGAATTCCAGCCCGCAGCGGGCGAGGCGGATGCTGGCGGATTCGCGGATCGGCATGGGTTTCTGCAGCAGAAAAGTGGAATCGTGAACCGGAACCAGGCACTGGCGTAACCGGTCACGAGATGCACACAATGCAGTCGTCCGCACGACCGCGGCAGGAGCTCCCATGGACTGCGCCCAGATCGTCATGCCCGCCACCAGCACGGTGGAGATCCAGCACACCACCATCCCCGATCAGCCCGCCCCTGGCCAGATCCTGATCGCCAGCGAGTGGTCGGTGATCAGCGCCGGCACCGAGGTCGCCAACTACACCGCCAAGGACGGCGGCGTCCACGTACCCGGAAACTGGAACAGCTATCCGTGGACGGCCGGCTATGGCAACGTCGGCATCGTGCGCGCCGTGGGCAGCGGCGTCGCCGGCATCACCCCTGGCCAGCGGGTGTTCACCCACGGTCCGCACGCCTCGTGCTTCCACTACGGCGCCGAACGCCTGGTGGTGCCGGTTCCCGACGCGGTGGATCCGGCGCTGGCCGCGGCCTCGCGCATGGCCGGCGTCGCCTTCACCGGACCGCTGGCCGCCGAGCTCGGCGCCAACCAGTGGGTCGCGGTCTTCGGCCTGGGCATGGTCGGCAATCTCGCGGCGCAGATCTGCCGCCTGCTCGGCGCGCGGGTCATCGGCATCGATCCATCGGCCACGCGCCGGGCCCAGGCCCAGCGCTGCGGCATTGCCCATGTCC
>JACDEC010000628.1 GCA_013816645.1 Planctomycetota bacterium | reverse complement strand
CGCTGGCCGAGTTCGACAACCGCGCCGCAGCACGGACCGCCGCGCGGCTCGAGGAGGGCGGCCACTACCACATCACGCCCGACGGCGCAGCCTATCGGCTCGACTTTCCGGGTGGCCTCGCGTCAGCGGACGCCACTGCCGCGCGCAATGCCGCCCTGCTGGCGATGCGCACGGACACGCAAGCGGCATACGATGCCGCCATCCCTGACTACTGCCTGTACGCGTCGAAGTTGCGGGTGATCGACGCGGGCGTCTACGATGCCCTGCAGGCCCTCGATCCCGCGCTGCTCGCGGGTCCGGTGCGCACCATCCTCGCCAACGGCGAGACCGAGCGCATGCCTGCGGCCTGTCAACTCGTGTGGATCGCCGGCGGCCTGCCGTGCGGCGCCGACCTCGTGCGCTTCGCGCGCGGCACCGAGCGCGCGCTGCTGCCGGACGGCGGCTACCTCAATGCGCTGTTCATCGAACTGGGGGCTGCGCTCGCGGTGGTCGCCGAGACCGATGCTCAGACCCGCGGCTACCTCGACGAGGTCTTGCGCCAGGGCGCCTGGAAGACCGGCGCGTTCACCTTCGCCGGCAGCAGCGGGCCGGCCGGCGACTACCTGGTGTCGACGCTCGCCAATGGACTCGCCTACGCGCCGAGCGACCGGAGCGTCGAGCTGCTGCGCGCGGCGTCCGCCGATTTCCCGTACAGCGCCAACCGCATCGCCCTCATCGAGGCATTCCGCGCCTCGGGCACCTCGGTCCAGGCGTACCGCCGCGAGATCTTCTTCGAGGGCAAGATGACCAACGCCTTCGTGTCGCTGGCGCCGCCGCCGGCGACCGGCGTACCCAGCACGGGTGCGCGCGTCGAACAGCTCGGCAGTGGGCCTGCATCGGGGAGCGCAGCGCGCCACGGGCACGGGGACCACACGCACGCGCACCTGTCGCCGGCCGAAGCGGCCGCCGAACGCGAGCGGCTGATCCGGGAGCTGGCGGCGCGCCCCGAGCAGGCCGCCCAGTGGATCAACGAGATCGGCCAGATCGATGGCGACCAGATCCTCGCCGCACTGCCGGCGGTGACCGCCCACCTGCGCGCGCACCCTGACGATCGTGGCGCCGCCGACAGCCTGCTGGTCGCGATGCGGCGCGTCGACGCGATCATCCCGTCAGCGCAGCTGGACGAATTGGTCGCACTGGCCAGCGCCACCGGGGTGCGCGAGGCTTCGCTCACGCTGCTGAAGGCCAAGCAGGCGGCATTGGTGGACGAGGCGCGCCCGTCGGAGTGACAGCCGGAGCGCCAGGTCCGCGCAGAACGCACCACACGCCGCCAAACCGACCCTGCCGGTCCAAGGGCCACAACGGGATAAGCCCGCTGGCCCTCGACTTTTACGTCGCTCAGGACTGCGCGCGGTCTGGTGCCAGACCGGCCAGCGCTGTGTCCTTGAACAATCCCTCGGGTTCTGTCGTTGCCGACCAGCGGGACTGGCGATGTTCATCGCGCCACCTCCGCCATATCCCACCGCATCGCATCTCAGGGAGCCACCCATGCTCGCGCACCTGCTCAACGCCCATCCCGCCCGCCATGACCGTTGGATCGAAGGTCTGCCGTTCGCCTGGGAAGGTCGCGATGAGCTGGACGATGCGGAGCATCTGGTCGCTGCCTTGGGCACACGCCGATTCGACCTGGTGCTCGGCACCCAGCGGCAGCGGCGGCTGGAAGTGCGCGCCGGCGGCATCAGCGTCGCGCGCCTGGTCGCGGCCGATGTCATCGCCGCCGAGACTCACGACGGCAACCTGGTCGTGGCCTTCGCCGACTCCCACACCCTGATCGGCGAGCTGCCCGAGGATGCCAGCGCGTCGTTGTCCGAGGACGACGGCACGCCGAGCGTGCGGCGCGGCAACCTCTCGTTGTCAGTGCACGGCGACGATGTCATCGCGCTGGCCAGCTGCGGGCGCACCTTCAGCGTCGCGCGCGGCGCGTCGATCGACCAGGCGCGCGCGCGGGCGCTGGCTGGACTGGTGCGGTTGCCGTGGTTCGAAGCCGAGGAGCGCCTGGCGCGGGTCGGCACCACCGCACTGCGCTGAATCCGAGGGGCTGGCCCGGCGCGGCCTTCCGCGCGCGCGATGTCGGCCCAGCATGCGGCGATGGATCCAGCCACCACACGGTCGGCACGCGCACGGATGGGACGCTGGATTACCTTGGCGGGCGTCCCCCTGCTGGTCGCCGCGCTGATCGGGGCGGTCCTGTGGCGCTGGCTGCCGCGTTGGGCGCCCGAATGGACGGTGCGGCACGCGCCATGGGTCGATCTCGCCGCGCGCGCCGCGCTGGTCCAGGGACGGGGCTGGGGCGGGTCGTATGGCGTGGGCTTCGGCTGGCGCGTCCGGGACTGGGGACTGTCCGCCGTTCCAGCACTGCACCGCTGCCTGGC
>JACDEC010000627.1 GCA_013816645.1 Planctomycetota bacterium | reverse complement strand
GAGCAGGCGCGCGCGCCAGCGGCGCAGGAACCACGCCGGCGTGCAGCTCCAGGCGTGGCAGGCGCTGTTCGCATGGACGAATCCATACGGCGTCAGCCGTTGGTCGGCGGGATCGTAGACCTCGAGGAAGGTGGTCGCGCCGGCGCGGACCATGCCGCCCCAGTAGCCGCGCAACAGCGCCAATGCCTCGCGATCCATGCCGCAGAGCAGTTGGGCGTGGACCACGTGATGCCACAGGTAGGGACCGGCCGGGCGCACCGCGTCGGGATGGAGAGCCACCGTGCGCAGGCCGCGCGCGCCTTCATCGGCGTCGACGATGCCAGAAAGCACCGCCCAGGCCTGATTGGCGTACGACACCTGGCCGGCGGCGGTGCGCAGCAACCCGCTCGCCGGATCGAACCACGCCGCTCGTGCCGCGGCGACGAGGCGATCGGCGGTGCGGCGATCGTTGGCCGCGGCGACGCCATCGCCGAGCGCAGCGGTGAGCTCGCCGAGCTGGCGCAGCGCGTAGACCAGCATGCCGTGCTCGGCGACGTGATGATCGAGGCCGGCCTTCCAGTCGACGAACAGCCACCAGCCTTTGCCGCTCTCCGGCAGGAACAGGTCCAGGCGCAACAAGGCGAGGCCGATCTCGACCTGACGGCGCGCGACCGGGTAGAGATCGCGCGCGGTCGCCGTGTCGCCGCTGTCGGCGAGGTAATCGCGCAGCGTGGCGACGAAGAGCAGGTTGTAGTCGAGCAGCCACAGCGATCCGTCGCGCGGCGTCGGCCGCTCGTAGCAGCAGCCGCTGAGCGCGCCGTCCTCGCGGGCGAATGCGGCGAGCAGGTACAGGCTGCGCTTGACCAGGTCGAAGCGCCGGAAGGTCACCGCGTTGGCCAGCGCCTGCAGGCGCAGATCGCCGATCCACAGCCGCCGATCGCGTTTGGGGCCGTCCTCGAACACGGTGTGCATGCAATTGCGCAGGGTCCGGCGCGCGACCGCGTCGATCGCCGCGAGGTCGCCAGGCAGCGTCGGATCGGTGACGATGTCGGCGACGTCGACCCCCTCCTGGACGCAGCGGCAGCCGGCGAGCGCGATGGTGAAGGCGCCGCGCGGTTCGATCACCTCGATGCGCAGGTAGCGGAAGGCGTAGCGGCGCGGCAGCGCGAAGCTCGCGGGCAGATCGTCGCAGGTGATCACTTCGTCCTGCTGCCAGGCCGTGGACAACCAACCCGGCTTGGCGGTGAGCGGATCGAAGGGCTCGGCCGCCTCGGCCGGCAGTTCGGCGAAGATCAGGCGCAGCCGCACCGGCGCGTCGTGGACGCCGGAGATCACCGCCAGGTCGAGCGACACCCGGCCGACGAGGTGCTCGCCGAAATCCAGGACGATGACGTGTCCACCCGCCAGCGGGCGTCGGGCGAGGGCGTCGGCGGGACCGACCGGCGTCGCCGACCAGCCCTGGAACGCCGACGGGTCGCGCTCGAGGGCGACTTCGTGCACGGGCAGGCGGATCGTCCGGTCCAACGCCGGGCAGGCGGCGGCGGCGGCGGCGAGGAAGCGCTGGTTGGTCGGCATCGGCGCACGCTAGCACCGGCTCCGGTCCTGTCGCTAGGACGGACGATGCGCGGCTAGCACACGATGTCAGGGTGCCGCAGCCATGCGCTCGCTGCTGCCCAGCCGCTTGCGCAGCGCGGCGAGTTCGGCGCGCAAGGCCGGCGGCAAGCGGCCGGACAGCCGGCTGTAGAAGTTCGCGATCGACGACGCTTCGGCGCGCCAGCCCTCGCGATCGACCGCGAACAGCTCGCGCAGCGCGGCGCTCGGCAGGTCGAGACCGCGCAGGTCGAGTTCGCCTTCCGCTGGCAGCACGCCGATCTCGGTGGCGCGGCCAGGGGCGCGGCCGTCGAGGCGGTCGGCGATCCATTTCAGCACGCGCACGTTGTCGCCGAAGCCCGGCCACAGGAAGCCGCCATCGGCGCCGCGCCGGAACCAGTTGACGTAGTACAGGCGCGGCCGGCGCGACGCATCCAGGCGACGGCCCATATCCAGCCAATGGGCGAAGTAGTCGCCGATGTGGTAGCCGCAGAACGGCAGCATGGCGAAGGGATCGCGGCGCAGCTGGCCGACCGCGCCGGCCGCCGCCGCGGTGGTCTCGGATGCGCAGGTCGAGCCGAGGAAGACGCCGTGCTCCCACGACAAGGCTTCGTTGACCAACGGCACGGTGCCGGCGCGGCGACCGCCGAAAAGGACGGCGCTGATCGGCACGCCCTGCGGATCCTGCCAGCGCGGATCGATCACCGGGCAGTGGCTGGCGGGCGTGGTGTAGCGCGCATTGGCGTGCGCGGCCTTGCGCGCGGACTTCGGCGTCCAGGGCCGGCCCTGCCAATCGATCAGCCGCGCCGGCGGCGCCTCGGTGAGGCCCTCCCACCACACGTC
>JACDEC010000131.1 GCA_013816645.1 Planctomycetota bacterium | reverse complement strand
GTGGTGTAGGACTCGATGTAGCTCAGACTCGCGGCCAGCGCCGGCACCGGGAAGCCGGCGAGCGCGGCGGTGGCCACTACCTTGCGCAGCGCGGGCAGGGTGCGGGCGATGTCCTGCTGGAACTCGTCGGCGACCAGCAGGCTGGGCAGATTCGGCTGCTTCTGGAAGGCGGTGGTGATGCGGTCGAGGAACACCGCGCGAATGATGCAGCCGCCGCGCCAGATCGCCGGGATCGAGCCGAGGTCGGTCTTGTAGCCGCGCTGCTCGCTGGCCGCCGAGAGCAGCTTCATGCCCTGGGTGTAGGCGGCGATCTTGGCGGCGTAGAGCGCCTGGGCGAGTTCGTCGGTCGAGAGCTTCACGCGCTTCTTGCGCTTGATCAGCTTTTTGAAGGCCTTGAAGGCCTCTTCGCGCTCGGGCTTGATCGACGAGAGCAGGCGGGCGTCGACCGCGGCGGTGATGCTCGGGATGGCGACGCCGGCTTCGAGCGCGGCGACCGTCGTCCATTTGCCGGTGCCCTTCTGGCCGGCGGCGTCGCGGATCGCGTCGAGCAGGAAGGCGTCGGGATTCTTGGCCAGGGTCTTCTCGTCGCCGTCCTTGCGGTCGGCGATCTTGCCGGTGAGTTCGATGAGGAAGCTCGCCAGTTCGCCCTTGTTCCACTCGCGGAAGGTCGCCGCGCAGGCCGCGTGGTCCATCTGCAGGCCGCGGTTCATCAGGTCGTAGCACTCGGCGATCATCTGCATGTCGGCGTATTCGATGCCGTTGTGCACCATCTTGACGAAGTGCCCGCCCGAACCCTCGCCGCACCAGGTCACGCACGCCTCGTCCTTGCGGGCTCCGACCTTGGCCGCGATCTGCTTGAGGATCGGCATCAGCTTGTCGACCGCGTCGCGGTCGCCGCCGGGCATGATCGACGGGCCGAGGCGCGCGCCTTCTTCGCCGCCCGAGACGCCCATGCCGACGAAGAAGTACTGCTTCCCCTTGGCGGCCGCGCCGCGCCGGTCGGTGTCGGCCCAGTGGGCGTTGCCGCCGTCGACCAGGATGTCGCCCTGCTCGAGCAGCGGCGCGACCTGCTCGATCACCGCGTCGGTGCCCTTGCCGGCCTGGACCATGATGATGATCCGCCGCGGGCGCTTGATCGCCGCGACGAAGTCCTTGAGTTCCTTGCACGGCACGAAGCGCGCGCCTTGCGCGTGCTCCCACTTCATGACCTCTTCGGTCACCGCCCAGGTGCGGTTGTACAGTGCGACGGTGTTGCCGCGCGATTCGATGTTCTTGGCGAGGTTGCGGCCCATCACGGCCATGCCGATGACACCGGCGTCTGCGGTCGCGGTCATGCGAAATCCTTGGGGGTTGCGGCGAGGCGGCACAGCCTGCGGCGCTTCCTAGACACGTCCAGAGGCGGTTCCGCTACCGCCCTAGCCGTTCCTGTACACGAAGGGCCGCCTCATCGCCGGTCCGGGTCGGCGCCTGGTAGAATGCGGCATGGCTGTCGTCATCTGCACCTGTCGCGCATGCAAGCAGCGCTTCGCGCCTCACCAGGCGACGTTGGACTGGACGCTGCTGGCGGTGCCGATCCCCCTGGTGTTCGGAGGCATCCTCGGCGCCTGGAGCGAGCAGCAGCCCGCTCTGCTGGTGATCGCGCTGCTCGGGCTCGCCTTATTGCCGTTCGTGCGCCGCATGCGCGCGACGCCGTGCCCGGCCTGCGGGTCCAGCGATACCGCCCGTCGGGTGGTCGCCTACCTCACCCTCTGCGCCGGGGGCGACTACCAGCGACGGTGATAGCCGAGCTTGAGCAGATCCTCGCGCACGGACAGATCGTGTTTGCTGAGGACATAAACGGTGACCACCCCGACGGTGCCGTCGAGACGGGTGCGCACGCCTTCGACGCCCTTGGCGCCGCGCAGACGCTTCTCGTCGACGAGCAGTTGGGCCTCGCTGATGCCGTCCTTGAGGTAGGTGAAGGTCTGGCAGTGCGGCACGTCGAAGCAGGCGCGGTGGTCGCCGCAGCCGCCGAGCGCGAGCAGGGCCAGGAGCAGGGAGAAGATGGCGATGCAGGGCTTCGTCATGGCTCTGACGCTATTCCACGGCTCGGCAATGCCATCGCCGGGCCGCCGCGCGGGGAGGCGGTGCTTCACGCTTGAGCCGTGGGCACCCGGCCCACACTCCCGCCTCGGGACGACTGGCGCAGAGGCCGCGAGGCCGACGCGGGCAACCGCGAGGAAGTCCCGAAGCATCCGCCGCGCGCCTGGGCACCTCTGCACACCCCTGCCAGGAGCCCCCGATGTCCGCCCAATCCGTCCGTCGCCACACCGCCCCCCAACCGCTCGCCGCCGTCGATCCCGAGATCGCCGCCATCGTCCAGGCCGAGTGGGATCGCCAGCAGCACACCATCGAGCTGATCGCCTCCGAGAACATCGTCTCGACCGCGGTGCTCGAGGCCCAGGGCTCGGTGCTGACCAACAAGTACGCCGAGGGTTATCCCGGGAAGCGCTACTACGGCGGCTGCGAGGAGGTCGACAAGGCCGAGGAGCTCGCCATCAAGCGCGCCCAGCAGCTGTTCAAGACCGACTACGCGGTGAACGTCCAGCCGCACTCGGGCTCGCAGGCCAACATGGCGGTCTACATGGCCGCTGGCCTGCAGAAGGGCGACAAGGTCCTGGGTATGAGCCTCGACCACGGCGGTCACCTCACCCACGGCTACAAGCTCAACTTCAGCGGACTCGACTACACCATCGGCTCGTACGGCGTGACCAAGGACGCCCAGGTCATCGACTACGACGAGGTCGCGCGCATCGCCGCCGAGTTCCGCCCGAAGATGATCATCGCCGGCGCCTCGAACTACTCGCGCACCCTGGATTTCGCGCGCTTCGCCGCGATCGCCAAGTCGGTCGACGCGCTGCTCTTCGTCGACATGGCGCACATCGCCGGGCTGGTCGCCGCCGGCCTGCACCCCACGCCGTTCGGCCACGCCGAATTCGTCACCACCACCACCCACAAGACCCTGCGCGGCCCGCGCGGCGGCATGGTCTTCGCGCGCTCGCCCGAGCACGCCAAGAAGGTCAACTCGCGGGTCTTCCCCGGCATCCAGGGCGGTCCGCTCATGCACGTCATCGCCGCCAAGGCGGTGGCTTTCGGCGAGGCGCTCAAGCCGGACTACGCCGAGTACATGAAGCGGGTCAAGGACAGCGCACGGGCGATGACCGACGAGTTCGCCCGCCTGGGCTGGCAGGTCGTCTCGGGCGGCACCGACAACCACCTGTTCTCGCTCAACGTGATGAGCCTGGGCGTCACCGGCAAGCAGGCCGAGGACGCGCTGCACGGCGTCGGCATCACCGTGAACAAGAACATGATCCCGTTCGACACCCAGCCCGCGCAGCAGGGCTCGGGCATCCGCATCGGCACCCCGGCGGTGTGCAGCCGCGGCTTCGGCGTCGCCGAATGCGTCGAGACCGCGCAGCTCATCGACCGCACGCTCAAGGCCAAGGGCGACGCCGCGGTGATCGCCGCGGCCGGGGCTGCGGCGCGCGCGCTCTGCGACCGCTTCCCCATCTACAAGTAAACCGTGCGGCGCAGCGGCCGGCAGGTGGTGGTCGGCTCGATCGTGCTGGCGATCTGCGTGGCCACCGGTGTCGGCAGCTTGGTGCATCCCATCCATTCCAGCGCCGGGGTGTGGATCCTGATCTCGGCCGCTGTCTCGGCGGTCGTCTGCGTGCTGTGGTTGGCGTGGCCGAACCGCAGGCTGTGCGCTGTTTCCGGGGTGCTCTTCGCGCTGCCGGTGGCGTGGCTAGCGCTCATGCCGGGCCGCGCCGTTGATCGCGAGGCCCTGCGTGCGACCTATGGCGCTGCGCTGCGCGGATACGTTGCGGCGCCGTACGTTTGGGGTGGCGAGAATGCTCGCGGCATCGATTGCTCCGGCTTGGTGCGGCGCGGTTGGATCGATGCGCTGACGAGCACGGCGGTGCGCCGGGTCGACGCCGGACTCATGCGCGAGGCCATCGCGGTGTGGTGGCACGACTGCTCGGCGCGCGAACTCGCGCGCGGCTACGCCGACCGCTGTCGCCAGGTGACCAGCGCGCCGTCGTTGCATGCATGCGACCATAACGCACTGCTTCCCGGGGATCTGGCCGTGACCGCCAACCGGGCGCACGTGCTGATCTACCTCGGGGACCGCGCCTGGATCTCGGCCGATCCCGCAGCTGCGGCGGTGATCGTCGATGTCAGCGGACGCTCGGCCAATCGCTACCTCGACACGCCCGTCGACATCTCGCGTTGGCAGCTGCTCGACCAAGCGCCGCGCGAACGCTAATAAAACGCCGCCTCTTTCTCGCGCTTCGCCGGCACCCCGGTGAGGATGGTCTCGGCCAGGCGCAGCCCATCGAGCCCGGCCGAGACGATGCCGCCGGCGTAGCCCGCGCCTTCGCCGCCCAGGTAGAGTCCGGGCAGCGAACTCGCCAGCGTGGCGGGATCGCGGTCGAAGCGCACCGGCGACGAGATGCGGGTCTCGACGCCGACCAGGCTGCCGTGCTTGAGGAAGCCGGGGATGATGCGTTCGAAGTGCAGCAGCGCCTGGCGGATCGCCGCGGTGGTCGGCTCGGGCAGCAGACGATCGATACGGCCGGGACGCACGCCGAGCTGGTAGCTCGAGTCGCGCACCGCGGGGCCGTCCTCGCCGCGCACGAACGCCGCACAGCCTTGGGCGGGGCAGGTGTAGTCGGATCCGCCGGCGGCGAAGGCGGCGCGTTCGATGGCGTCGATGAAGGCGAAGCCGGCGAGGCCGTCGCCGGCGTAGTCGACCTCCTGGTTGACGATCAGGCCGGCGTTGGCCCAGCGGCTGGCGCGCGCGAAGCGGCTCATACCGTTGGTCGACAGCTGGTTCGGTTCGCTGGTCGCCGCCAGGATCTCGCCGCCGGGGCACATGCAGAAGGTGGTGACGCTGCCCGCCTGGGTGTGCGCCGGTGGCCGGCTGACCAGGTTGTACTCGGCGGCGCCGAGCAGGTGCTTGGGCGGCTCGCAGCCGTACTGCCCGAGATCGATGAGCCGCTGGTCGTGCTCGACCCGGCAACCGAGCTGGAAGCCTTTGGCCCGGTGGGCGATCCCGCGCTTGGCCAGGGTGACGATGAGATCGCGGGCGCTGTGTCCGGGCGCCATCAGCACCAGCGGCGCGTCGATGCGCTCGCCATCGGCGAGGCGCACGCCGGCGCAGCGACCGCCGCTCTCCAGGATGTCGGTGACGGTGGTGTCCCAGCGGAAGGTGCCGCCCCAGGCTTCGATCTGCTTGCGCAGGCGTTTGCACATGTGCGGCAGGATGTCCGAGCCGACGTGCGGGTGGTGCCGCCAGAGGATGTGCCGCGGCGCGCGCGCGGCGACGAACGCCTCGAGCAGGAAGCGCATCCGCCGATCCTTGGCGCGGGTGTAGAGCTTGCCGTCCGAGTAGGTGCCGGCGCCGCCCTCGCCGTAGAGATAATTCGATTCCGGGTCGAGCCGGCGGGTGTCGTGGAAGCGGTCGAGATCGGCGGTGCGGCGGTCGACGTCGCGCCCGCGGTCGATGATCAGCGGCTTGCAGCCGTACATCGCCAGCAGGTAGGCCGCCATGATCCCGGCCGGGCCGGTGCCGACCACGATCGGATGCAGCGGCAGGTCGGGGACGGTGGCGAGGTGGTGGAGGCCGTCGTCGCGGCGCGGCGGATCGGTGCGGACCTCGGTGCCGGGCGCCTCGTGCACCGGGCTGTCCTCGCGCACCCGCGCGACGAGCTGGTAGACGAAGCGCAGGTCGGGCTTCTTGCGCGCGTCCAGGCTGCGGCGCTCGATCTCGTAGCCGCGCACGTCTTCGAGCGGGATGCGGCAGTGCCTGGCGATCCACGGCTCGAGATGGTGGTCTGGCGAATGCACCGGCTGCTGCGCGAGCACCCGCAGCGGGACCTCGAGATGGTCGATGGTGACGACCTGGGTGCCGGGGATGTCGGTGATGGTCATGGTTCCCTGGGGCCGGTTATGGCCCAATGCGGGTTTGTACCGCGAGCGCCGCGGCGGAGAAGGCCGTGCGCAGCGCCCGCAAACGCACGAAGCCCGGCCGTTCGGCCGGGCTTCGTCGCGAGGTCGGCGCCTGTCGTTCAGGGCGCCTGGCGATCAGGTCTTGGGAGCTTCCTCGGCGGCCGGGGCGGCCTCGGCGGGCTTCGCGGCGGCGGCCTTGGCGGCGGTCTCTGCCTTGCGCACGGCCTTGAGCTTGGCTTCGTGCTTGCGCAGCGCGCGACGGGTGGGCGCGACGTAGGTCTTCTTGGCCTGCTTGGCCGCCGGCTTCTTGGCCGCGGCCGGCTTCTTGGCGGCGGGCGTGGCGGCGGGCTGCGAGCTGGTCGGGACCTGGTAGCCGAAGTGCTTGAACAGGTTCTTCAGGCTGGTGCTGATCTGCGCGCCCTGCTTGACCCAGGCTTCGACCCGATCCATCTGGACTTCGATGTTCTTCTCGGGCTTGAGCGGGTCGTAGCTGCCCAGAATCTCGCTCGCCGTGCCTTCACGATGGCAGCGGCCATCGATGGCGACGATGCGGAAATAGGGGCGGTGGATGCGACCGAAGCGGGACAGGCGGATCTTGACGGCCATGGGGTATCCTGTGCCATCGGCTGCAGGCCGGTGGGGAGGGGCGGAGTGTAGGAGGCACCCCTCTGCTGCAATCGGAAAGTCCAGACCGGCCCCGGCCGGTAGTGCGCGCTTAAACCGCCGCCGCGCGCTTAAGCCGCCGCCGCGCGAATTAGACGCCGCCGCGCAGGGCCTTGAGCGCCTGCACGGCGCTGACCCGATCGGCATAGATCGGGAACACCTTGTCGAAGCGGGTCAGCGCGAAGATCTCGCGCAGGGCAGGGGACTGCACCCCGGCGAGCACCATCTTGCCGTGGCGATCGCTGGTATCGCGCAGCTTCTGGACCAGGGGACCGAGCGACGACGAGTCGAGCGAATTGACCCCGCAGAGGTCCACGACCAGGAAGGTGGCATCGGCCGTGGCCTTGAAGAACTCGCCGCCGAAGAACTGGCGCACCGATTCCTGGGTCGCGGGCGGCTTGCCTTCGCGCACGAAGGTCACGACGTGGACGCCCTCGTCGACCTGGATGGAGATCTGCTGATTAAGGAAGTCCACCTGGGCGCTCCGCTCGATGCGGCCGATCATCACGGCGGCACCGATGGCTTGCAATGGTATAGTCAGTGCTCCTCAGCCGTGAAGAGCGGCGCGAGCAAGGCCCGTCGTAGCTTCCCGTTCGCCAAGCGCGGCAGATGTGCCATCCAGGTCCAGCGCCGTGGGCGCTTCCAGGCGCTGAGCCGCTGCTGGACCCATTCGGCCAGATCTGCGTCGCTGGGGCGGTCGACCGACCGGGAGACCAGGGCCGCCGCCACCACCTGTCCCCACTCCGAGTCGGGCAGACCGCAGACCGCCGCCTCGCCGATCGCGGGATGGGCGAGCAGGGCTTCTTCGACTTCGGCGGGGTCGATCTTCTCGCCGCCGCTGACGATCACATCGTCGCGGCGACCGATGACGATCAGCCCGCCGTCGACCAGCCGCCCGCGGTCGCCGGTCGCGAACCAGGCATCGCCCGGGTGCGGTCGCTCGAGCCGACCGTGCCGCTCGTACCCGGCGAACAGCTGCGCTCCACGCGTCGCGATCACGCCGGTCCCGTCGGCTTCAGGATTGTCGATGCGCACCGCCATGCCCGGCAGGGGCAGGCC
>JACDEC010000626.1 GCA_013816645.1 Planctomycetota bacterium | reverse complement strand
GCATTCACCCTGGTCGAACTCCTGATCGTCATCGCCATCATCGCGGTGCTGGTCAGCTTGCTCGTACCGGCCGTCGGCATGGCGCTCGGCGCCGCGCGCACCGCCAAGTGCCAGAGCAACCTGCGCCAGGTCGGCATGGGCATCCTGGCCTACGCCGCCGATGCCGACGATGCGGTGGTCCCGACCACCGCGCGATTCGATGGCGCCATCGGCGGCGCCGCGGGAGCTGGTTCCGGGTATGCCTGTTGGCAGTGGTCAGAATTGCTGATGCCCTACCTGGAGTTCGAGGAACGGCTGTCCCAGGGCGCGAACTCCGGCAGCGACGTGTGGCGGCGAAAACAGGGGTTGGCGACCTCGGACGGCCAAACCGATACCGAGCGGCGGACGGTGATCACGGGCTGTCCGCTCGCGAAGGGCCGCCGGAAGCACGAATGGATCGCCGGCAGCGGGTACGCCTCGCTGGGTCTGGGCAAGAACCCGTCCTTGGGCTCGCTGTCGACCGCACCGGGCGGGCCGGTCGACGAACTCTATTACTCGGCTCCGCAGAACCGGAGGCAGTACAAATTCGCGACCCTCGGTCATGCATCGACCCGGGTGCTGGTCGGCGACAGCAGCGACTGGCACCTGATCTACGAACTCGATGACGATAACTGGTACCGTTTCGGCGGCGGGCTGATCGCCAACGCGGACCTGTCGCGCAGCGACCGCTGCGACAGCGCCGACCCCATGCGCCATCGCGGCAAGGCGAACTACCTGTTCTGCGACGGGCACGTCGGCGGGCTGTCTCCGACCGCGGCGCGGCGCGCGGTGTTCCGCCCGGACGAGCCGTACTGATCGCCAGCCGGCGTCAGAGGTAGGCTTCGAGCGAGAACGTCTGGGTATCGCATTCGGGCAAGGCGCGCAGGAAATAGCGACCGTAGGCCTTGGTCAGCACGCGGTGGTCGCAGATCACCACCGTGCCGGTGTCGAGCTTGGTGCGGATCAGCCGGCCGAAGCCCTGCTTCAGGCGGATGATCGCCTCGGGCACGGTGCGCTCCATGAAGGCGTTGCCGCCGCGCCGCTGGATCTCGCGGTGGCGGGCCTCGACCAGCGGGTGGTTGGGGACCTCGAAGGGCAACTTGGTGATGATCACGTTGGACAGCGCGTCTCCCTGGACGTCGACGCCTTCCCAGAACGACGAGGTGCCGAACAGCACGGCGTTGCCGGTGCGCTTGAACAGGTCGAGCATCTGGCTGCGGCCGATGCCGTCACCGTGCTTGAGCACGAAGCGGTTGGCGCGATCGAGCGCCGGACGCACCTGCTGGAAGACCCGGTCGAGCTGGCGGTAGCTGGTGAACAGCACGAAGGTGCCGCCCTTGGCGTGGGTCAGGTAGTCGGCCAGCCAGCGTGCCAGCGCCTGCTCGTAGCGCTCGCCGTTGGGGTCGAGCGGCGAGGAGTTGAGCATCAGCCGCGCCTGCTTCTTGAAGTCGAACGGCGTGTCCAGGCGCTTGGCCAGGCCGTCCTCGAGGCCGAGGCGCTTGCGCAGGAACAGGAAGCGCTCGGAATCGTCGGCAGCGAGCGTCGCCGAGGTCAGCACCACCGTGGCCATCTGCGAGAACAGCAGCTCCTTGAGCGGTTCGGCGACCGAGAGCGGGTTGGCGCTCAGGCCCAGCGAGCCGCGCCCTTTCGGCACTTCGGCGTAGTAGACGTGGCGCTCGTGCTGCTGCTCGACGATGGCGCGCACCGCTCCGGCCAGCGCCGAGGCCCGTTCGCCCTGGGCGCGGAACTCGTTGGCGGTGTTGTCGTCATCGGCGCGCGAGCGGCAGATCGCCAGCGCTTCGCCCAGCCGGTCGAGCGCCGGGCTCAGCGGGTTGGCCACTCTGTTCGGCTCGCCCATCGGGATGGCGTCCTCGCCGCCCTCGCCGGCGAGCAGGGCGACATCTTTCCAGAGCGTCTCGTTGGCGGCGCGCGCGGCCTCGCAGGCTTCGCGCGCGAAAGCGTGCGCCTCGTTGCCGAGCAGGCCCTTGGCGCGGCGGTTCCACAGCCCGTCGAGGTAGAAGCGCACCTGCGCCTCGCTGACCGAGACGCCGAGGTGGTCGGTGGCGACGTCCTCGAGGGTGTGGGCCTCGTCGAAGATCACGATGTCGTGCGCGGGCAGGATGGCGGCGTGGTCGCCGCGCAGGCTGAGGTCGCTGAAGTAGAGGTGATGGTTGACCACCAGCAGGTCGGCGTCCTCGATCTGGCGGCGCGCCTTGTAGAAGAAGCACTCCTGGTAGGTCGGGCACTTGCGCCCGAGGCAGTTGTTGCGGTCGCTGACCACGTGGCGCCAGACCTGGAACGGTGGATCCCAACCGAGATCGGCCTTGTCGCCGAGTTCGCTCCGGCCGCTCCACTCGGCGATGTCCTTGAGCGTCTTGGCGTCGTCGGACGATTCGAACC
>JACDEC010000130.1 GCA_013816645.1 Planctomycetota bacterium | reverse complement strand
CTCGGCGCCCAGGCGACCGGCGGCGTGCAGCGCGTTGAGCAGCGGGCCGGCGGGTTCGCCCTTGCTGGTCGGACTCGGCAGCGCGCTCCACGACGGACGCGGCGTCGGGTCCGGCACCCCCGCGGCGATCACCGCCAAGGCGCCTTCCTCGTCGGCGTCGAGGCGCAGCAGGTCCTCGAGACGCGCATCGCAGAATGCCGCGGTGAGGTGCGGACGCAGCAGGAGGTGGTTGGCGAGCAGCAGGGCGTTGCCGATGACGTGACCGCTGTCGAGCAGGATCCGCCGGTACGCGCGCTCGCGGTAGCGCCAGGCGCTGCGCGCGAAGACCCCGGTGACGATCAGCGCCAGGGGCGCGGCTTTCACCGCCGCGTCGCCGTAGCAGGCCGCGTCGAGTCCGGCTCCCGCGTCCTCGCCCGGGGCGAGCGGGACCAGCCGATGCTTGAGCGGATCGTATCCGTAGAGCCCGGGATCGAGCCCCGGCACGCCGCTGCGCACCACCAGGTACAGTTCGGCGGGATACAGGCCGCCCGCCGAGGGCGCCGCGCGCAGGTAGAGCGGCCGGGGTTGGTTGGCGATCGCCGCGGTCACGCCGTAGGTGAAATACAGCCAGTGGCTGACCGCGAGCAGCGACGGACCCTCGATATCCTCATCCGGTCCGGTGCGCGGCTCGCCGGTGAAGGGATTCGGGTCGATCGGCAGCAAGTCGGCCATCTCCACGGCGAGGGCGCTGTGGTACATCTTGTAGGACAGCGGCTGCGTCGCCCAGTCCAGGCCGGGATGCTGGTTGATGGACTCGGGGTCGTACTTGGTCGCCTGGTGGTAGGCGAGGGCGACGCTCATGGCGCGTGCGGCGTGCGACGTGCGACGTGCGGCGCCCCGGAGGTGAATCGCCGCACTCCGCACTCCGCACTTCGCACGTTCGATCCTATGCCTGCGCCGGCGCCGGTCCCGAGGGCTTGGCCGAGCGCACCATGCGCTGCGGCTCGAAGGGCACGAGCGGCAGGTTGGCGTGCATGCACAGATTGTTGAGCTGGACCATGATCTTGCCCATGCCGACCATCATCAGGTCCTGGAAGAACTTGGACTGCGCCTCGTTCTTCGGATCGGCCGCGCTGTCCGAGGTGAACAGGAAGCGCCAACCCGCCCGGGCGAACGGCTGATCGGAGCCTTCCGCGCCCAGCTCGAACTGCACCACCGCGGTGTGCATGGTCCCGTCCGGGCTCGACGGCAGGAAATGCAGCGAGCCGTTGGCGCGGATCTCCTTGCCCTCGCGGGTCTGCGGCTGCTGGAGGAGGATGCCGTCGAGGAAGTCGCGGCTGATGTCGTACGTGGGCATGGGCCGGCTCCAGGCAGGTGGCGAGCGCCACTCAGGGGCGCGCGAGGGGGGCAACCTAGCCGGGCGAGCAGGGGTGGCAACCGTGCCCGGGCTCGCCCCGGCCAGCGGGTGTCGGGGCATGCGCCACCCCACCGGCGGGGTTTCGGTGGACGCAACCACCGTCGCAACCACACTTCCCCGCCCAGCCCCAGGGGGCTGAAAGGTCCGAGCCGGCAGGACGTCCCTGCCCGCCGACCACCCGCCCCATCGTGTGCAAAGGACCAGCAATGTCGGAACCCGACCGCCCGCTCATCGAAGCGGTGGACCTGAGCAAGTACTACGGAAACTTCACCGCGATCAGTCACGTGTCGTTCACCGTCGCGCGCGGTTCGATCACCGCGTTCCTCGGCCCCAACGGCGCCGGCAAGTCGACGACCATGAAGATCCTCACCGGATTCCTGGCGCCGAGTTCGGGCACCGCTCGCATCGCCGGCTATGACGTCGAGACCGATCGCCTGGCCGCCAGCCGCGTGCTCGGCTACCTCCCCGAGAACGGCCCGCTCTACACCGACATGTCGCCCGCCGACTACCTCGAGTACGCCGGCAAGGTTCGCGGCATGGGCCGCTCCGACCTGCGCGCCGCGCTCGACCGGGTCGCGGCCAGCTGCCGCATCGAAGAGGTCTGGCACAAGACCATCCGCAAGCTCTCCAAGGGCTTCCGCCAGCGCGTCGGCCTCGCCCAGGCGATCCTCCACGATCCCCAGGTCCTGATCCTCGACGAACCCACCGCCGGCCTCGATCCCAACCAGATCGCCCTGGTCCGCGACCTCGTCAAATCGCTGGCCAAGGATCGCACCATCCTGCTCTCGACCCACATCCTCCAGGAAGTCGAAGCGATGGCGAATCAGGTGGTGCTGGTCAACGAGGGCAAGGTGGTGTTCCAGGGCACGCCGAGCGAACTCGCCGCCGGCCGCAGCCTCGAAGACCGGTTCCGCGAACTGACGAAGGGAGTGGCGGCATGAGCTGCGTGATCAACGGCGCTGGTTTGATGGCGGTGTGGAAGCGGCAGCTCGGCAGCCTGCTCGGCAACCCGCTCGGCTATGTCTTCATCCTCGCCTTCGTGCTGATCTCGGCGGGCGTGCTGTTCCTGCCCAACGCCTTCTTCACCCGCAACATCGCCGATCTCGGTCAGCTGCTGACCTGGGAGCAGGTGCCGGTGATGCCGCTGCTGCTGACCGTGCTGATCCCCGCCCTGGCGATGGGCGCCTGGGCTTCAGAACGCGAGAGCGGCACCGAGGAGCTGCTGCTGACCATGCCGCTGACCACGCTCGACGCGGTGCTCGGCAAGTACCTCGCCGTGGTCACCTACGTCACCATCGCGCTGTTCTGCAGCCTGACCAACGTCGCGATCCTGATCTGGCTCGGCGCTCCCGACAAAGGCCTGCTGCTCGCGAATTACCTCGGTTGGTGGTTCGCCTCGTTGGCGTTCGCCGGCTGGGCGCTGTTCGCCAGCGTGCTGGTGGCGATGCCGGCGATCGCCTTCGTCTTCGGCGTGCTGTTCTGCGCCGGGCTGATGAGCCTGGCCTGGTGGCTCGACTGGTTCGATCCCTTCAACCGCGGGGTGATCTCGCTCGGCGGCATCGCCGTGGTGATCGCGATCACCACCGTCGCCATCGGCCTGTCGGTGATGGTCATCGGCAGCCGTCGCTGGCGCGCCGGACGCGAGGAGCACATCCTCTGGCAACTGCTCGCCGCGGTGTTCGGCCTGGCCCTGGCGGTCAACGTCGCGCGCCTCGCCGATCGCCACGGCATCGACATCGACGTGTCGAGCGACGGCCTGTCTTCGCTCGCCAAGCAGAGCGAGGACATCGTCGGCCAGCTCAAGCGCCCGGTGACGATCTACGCCTTCGTCAGCGCCAAGCTGCCCGAGACCTTGTCGCTCAAGCGCAAGGAACTCGAGGATCGCCTGACCGCGCTCGACCGCGTGGGCGGCGACCAGGTGCGCGTCGAGCGCCGCTACCCCGACAACGCCTTCGACGACAAGGCGGTGTTCGCCGCGCAGAACTTCAACCTCAAGCCGCGCAAGGAGATCGTCGACTCGGCGGGCGGCCGCGAACCCGAGGACGTCTTCCTCTCCGCCGCCGTCACCTGCGCCGGCAAGACCCAGATCATCGATTACTTCGACCCCGGCCTGTCCGTGGAATTCGAGCTGGTGCGCGCGATCCGCGCCGTCGCCGGCGAGAAGAAGCGCGTGCTCGGCGTCGCCACCACCGACCTCGAGATGGGTTCCGGCTTCGACTTCCAGAGCTCGCAGATGCGCCCGGCCTGGCAGGTGTACGAAGAGTGGAAGAAGCAGTACGAGGTCCGCGACGTCGGTCTCGACAACCCGGTCGCCGAGGAGATCGAGGCGCTGGTGGTGCCGCAACCGTCGAGCCTGACTGAAGCCCAGATCCGCAACCTCCATGACTACATCTGGGCCGGCCGCCCCTGCCTGATCCTCGAGGATCCGCTGCCGGTGTGGAGCGGTCCGCAACTCGCGGCCAGCCAGCCGAAGAAGGGCGGCAACAACCCCTACCAGCAGCAGGAGGCCGGCACCCCGCAGAAGGGCGACCTCAAGCCGCTGCTCGCCAGCCTGGGCATCGAGTTCAAGCTCGACCAGGTCGTGTGGTCGGACTACAGCCCGAGCCACCAGTTCCGCGGCGTGATCCCCAAGAACTTCCTGTGGGTCCGGCGCGAGCAGGGTTCGATCGCCGAGAACAGCCCGCTCACCGCCGGCTTCGAGGCGATGATGCTGCCCTACCCCGGTGCGATCTATGAAGACAAGACCAAGCATCCCCAGCTCCAGGTGCTCAGCCTGATCAAGCCGAGCAGGAGCGCGAGCTGGGGCTGGCACAACTACGACGAGCACATCGAGCGCGGCTTCATGGGCACCCAGATCAAGCGCGAGGGCCCCAAGCGCTGGATCCAGTCCGAAGCCGACATGGCTCCGGCCTTCGCGGTCGAGATCACCGGCACCATGCCGAGCGCCTACCCCAAGCCCGATCCGTCGGCCGCGCCGGCCAAACCGGCCGAGGGCGATGCGAAGCCGGACGAGCCCAAGGCGGTGCCCGAGAAGCAGGGCGTGCCGAGCGCCAAGGCGGTGCACGTGATCGTGATCGCCGACAGTGACTTCGCCCACGACTTCATGTACCGCTTCTACCGCAACGAAGGCAACCAGTTCAAGGGCGAGGAGATGCGCTTCCTGCGCGACCTGCGCAACATCCAGTTCCTCGGCAACGCCGTCGACCAGCTGATGGGCGAGAAGGAGCTGCTCGCGCTGCGCTCGGCCGTGCCGGCCAACCGCCCGCTCAAGAAGGTCGAAGAGGTCGTCAACCAGACGCAGCGGATCAAGACCGCGGCCGAGGATGACGCCCAGCGCACCGCCGGCGACGAGGTCGCCAAGGCCCAGGCCAAACTCGACGAGGAGATCGCCAAGATCGAGCAGCAGACCGACCTCGACGAGTCGGCGAAGATGAACCAGGCGCTCGCCGCCCGCAATATCCTCGGCCGCAAGCTCGAGCTGCAGAAGATCGAGATCGACCGCCTCAAGGACATCGACATCCAGAAGGCCAAGAGCCAGCAGGGCCAGACCATCGACGGCGTGCGCATGCGCATCCGCGCCATGGGCATCCTCATCCCCGCATTCATCCTCAGTTCGCTGATCGCGATGCTGTTCCTGCGCCGCGTCATCCGCGAGCGGACCTACGTGCCAGCCGCGCGGGCAAGGAGCGTCCAGTGAAGACCGCCACCATCATCCTCGGCGTCCTCGCCTTGGTCACCGGGTACTTCGCCTGGAAGGCGCCGGCGCAGCTGCGCTCCGCCGACCTCGGCAAGCAGATGACCACCCTGGGCAAGGAAGCGCCCACCGAGCAGATCGCGTCGCTGAGCGTCGCGACCTGGGACGCGGAGAGCGACAAGCTCAAGGTCTTCGAGGTCCGCAAGGAGGGGAAGGGCTGGATCATCCCCAGCCACTTCGACTACCCCGCCGACGGCGCCTCGCGGGTCGGCAATACCGCCGGCCTGCTCGGCACCCAGCGCGGCAAGTTCGTCACCGACGATCCCAAGCTGCACGAGCAGCTCGGCGTCATCGATCCGAAGTCGCCCGCCGCCGAGACCGCCAAGGAGCGCGGCAAGCGCATCACCATCAAGGACCAGGCCGGAGCGGCGCTGCTCGACCTGATCGTCGGCAAGACCGACAACGACGGCGGCGGCGGCTCGTTCGTGCGCGAGGTCGACAGCAACGAGGTCTACACCGCCAAGCTCAACGCCGATGTCTCGACCAAGTTCGTCGACTGGGTCATGCCCGACCTGCTCAAGGTCACCCCCGCCGATCTGCGCGGTCTCACCGTCAGCTCCTACCAGGTCGACGAGGTCAACGGGCAGATCAAGCCCGGCGACGAGACCGCGGTGGCGCGCGCGACCGAAAGCGCGGATTGGACCTCGCCGCAGGCACCCGCCGACCAGCGGCCCGCCAAGGAAGGCGTCGACAAGATCGTCAACGAACTCACCGGCCTCAAGCTGGTCGGCATCCGTCCCTTCAGCCCGGAATGGCTGCAGCCGCGCGGGTTCTTCTTCTCGCAGGATCCGCGCTTCCTCGACAAGCCCGATGCCCTGGCGCTCAACGTCAACGGCCAGCGCGTCGCACTGATCGGCAACGAGGGCGAACTCGGCGCCGTCGCCAAGGATGGCATGTCCTACAAGCTGTACTTCGGCGAGATCGCAGTCGGCGAGGACCAGGACAGCAGCGCCGAAACCGCCAAGCTCGACGCCGCCAAGGGTGCCGACGGCAAGCCGGCGGCCAAGGACGGCAACAACCGCTACATGGCGGTGTTCTGCACCTACGACCCGACCAAGGACCAGACCCCGGTCACCGGCGAGAAGGACGAGGACAAGGAGAAGTCGCGCAAGGCCAACGCCGAAGCCGGGGCCAAGAAGGCCGAGAAGCTCAGCGCGCGCTTCGCGAAGTTCTTCTACGTGATCTCGGACAGCAGCTTCAAGAACCTCCGTCCGGCGAAGGACAGCCTGTTCGAAGCCAAGCCGCCCGAGCCCCAGGCCGGCAAGAGCGGCAAGACCAACAGCGCATGGCTTGCCGAGAACGGCAAGAAGCCGGGCGTGACCACCACCGCCAGTGGCCTGCAGTACGAGGTCGTCAGCCGGGGTCCCGAGGGCGGCAAGGCCCCGACCGACGCCGACCGCGTGTCCGTGCACTACAAGGGCACCCTGGTCGATGGCGAGGTCTTCGACGAATCGAAGGGCGGGCCGACCGAGTTCGGCGTCACCCAGGTCATCAAGGGCTGGACCGAAGGCCTCAAGCTGATGCACGAGGGCGACAAGTTCCGCTTCGTCATCCCCTCGGAGCTTGGCTACGGCGAAGCCGGCCAGGGCGAGAAGATCCCCGCGCACTCCATCCTCGTCTTCGAGGTCGAACTCGTAAAAGTGCTGCCCTAGCTGCGGCTTGCGCCCCAGCCCGACCCTCGCTGGCGCTCGGCCCTGCTGCGCAGGGCTCGGCTGCGCCTCGGCCGGGCTGTGGCGACGCTGGCTGCGCCAGCGTGTTTCGCTTCGCGAAACCAAGCCTGGTCCCCGCTCGCTCGCGTAGGCTCGCTCGGGGGATTGCTGTTCGCGGGCTCTGCCCGCTACGCCCGCCAGGGGCTCTCGCCCCTGGACCCGCACTGAGAACGGGGCTCTCGCCCCGGACCCGCACTGAGAACGGGGCTCTCGCCCCGGTGCGCGTGATCCGTCCAGCCCAGGTGCAATTGCGGTGTCTGGATGTGGTATCGGATCACTCGACGACTTTTGAGCCCATCATCGTCCTCGCGATGAACCCACCCACCATCCCCGCCACCGGCTCGCGCGCGAGTCCGATGTCGTCGTGCCCGGCGCCGCGCACGATCACCAGGGTCTTGTCCGCCATGGTCGCCAGCTCGTAGACCCGCTGACCATGGCTGGAGGGGATCACAGCATCGCGATCGCCGTGCAGGACCAGCAGGGGTGCGCGCACCCGACCAATGGTGTCGACGGGATAGACGGGATCGCCGACCAGGCCGGGCTCGGGTTCCAGGCGCAGGAACCAGCGCGCGTACCACGGCACTACCGTCCGGCTCCAATGCGCGATCACCTCGGCCGCGTTGCGCGGCGGAGCTTCGAGCACCAGCGCGGCCACCGGTCGCTCGGCGGCGAGCCTGCTGGCCATGCCGGCGCCGATCGAGCGGCCATAGACGGCGATCGGGCGGTCCGCGCCGAGGCGCCGGCGCAGCCAGTCGTACGCCGCCACCTGATCGTCGCCGCAGGCGCGCAGGCGAGGTTCGCCGCCGCTGGCGCCGAAACCGCGGTAATCGCAGGCCAGGACGCTGACCCCGAGTCGGTCGCGCAGCCAGCACAGT
>JACDEC010000625.1 GCA_013816645.1 Planctomycetota bacterium | reverse complement strand
AGCATGAACAGGTCGCCGTGCGCGAAGTTGATCAGCTCGATGATGCCGTAGACCATCGTGTAGCCGAGCGCGATCAGGGCGATGATCATGCCGCTGGCCAGGCCGTTGATGCCGATCTGCAGCAGCGCCTGCCAGTTCTCGGCGAGCCACGTAAGCATGCGGCAGCTAAAGGGCCGCTCTACTCGCCGAGCACCTTCACGAATCGGAACTCGCCGTCCTTCCACTCACGCCCGCTGAAGGTGGCGATCGAGGTGTCGCCGTTGGCGTCGAACGACCAGCGGCCGAGGGCGCCGTCGAAGTCCTTGGTCGCGGCCATCGCGGCGACGATCGCGGCGCGGTCGCGCTTGCCCGCGCGCTTGATCGCGTCGAGCGCGACCAGGCCGCACTCGTAGCCGTAGATCGCGTAGGGCTCGGCCTTGATGCCGAACTTGGTCTGGTACTGGTCGAAGAACGCCTTGCCCTTCTCGGACAGCAGGTCGTTGGGCACGCCGGGGAAGGTGAAGTAGGCACGGTCCTTGACGTTGTCCTCGCCCGCGGCCTGGATGAAGGCGGCTTCGCAGCAGCCGTCGGGCGCCAGGTACTTGGCGGCGACGCCGCCGGCGACCATGTCCTTGAGGACCTGCGCGCCGTTGCTCTGGGTGGTGCCGCCGAAGTAGACGAGGTCGGGCTTCTTGAGCTTCATCTTGGTGACCAGCGAGCGGTAATTCGGCTCGCGCGGGTTGATGCCTTCGAAGGCCACGACCTCGAGGCCGAGCTTCTCCGCGCTGGCCTTGAACACCGTGGCGACACCCTGGCCGTAGACCTCGCGGTCGTGCAGCACGTAGACTTTCTTGGCGCCGAGGTCGCGCGCCCACTGCGCGCCCACCAGGCCCTGGATGTCGTCGGCGGGGACCACGCGGAAGTAGCTGACCGTGCCGCTGGGACGGTAGATCGCCGGCTCGCTGTCCTTGCCCATGCCCGGCTTGGTCAGTTCGGCCGCGGTGTTGGCCGGGCTGATCATGGCGATGCCGGCCTTGTTGAGTTCGGGCATCGAGATCTTGGCGGCGCCAGAATTATAGGTGCCGATGTAGACCATGACCTCCGGGTCCTGGATGGCGCGCTGGGCGTTGGCGGCCTCGACCTTGGGATCCCAGTTGCCCTTCTCGGGCGAGGCATCGTCCCAATCGAGGTAGTTGATCTTGAAACCAGCGACCGAACCGCCGGCCTGCTCGATGGCCAGGCGGATGCCGTTGACCATAGCCCCGGTCTGGGCGTTGGCGCTGCCGGTGCGGGGCAGGCTCGAGACGATGGTGATGGTCTCCTCGGCCGGGGCGAGCGCGGCGAGGGCGATCAGGGAGATGACGAGCGTAGCGATCGAGCGGGGCATGGGTCCTCCAGCGGACGGGGCTAGGATGCGCCTTCGTCACCTCGGTTCAACGGGACGGGGGCCGGGGGCCGGGGGGGTGGGGGTCGGAAAGGCACTCCGCATTCTGCACTCCGCATTCTGCACTCCGCACTCCTCCGCACTCCTTCGCACTCCTTCGCACTCCTTCGCACTCCTTCGCACTCCGCACGTCGCACTCCGCACCGCTTGACCAAGGGCCCTGAGTCGTTAATTTCTGTACAGACAGAAACAACGGAAACGACCCATGAAGCTCTCACCCATCGCCCAGAAGTTCATCCTCCATTGGGGCGAGATGGGCACGCGCTGGGGCATCAACCGCACCGTCGCCCAAGTGCACGCGCTGCTCTACCTGTCGCCCAAGCCGCTCAACGCCGAGGACGTCGTCGCCACCCTCGGCGTCGCTCGCTCGAACGTTTCGACCAGCCTGCGCGAGCTGCAGGGCTGGGGCATCGTCCGCGTGGTCCATGTGATGGGCGACCGGCGCGATCATTTCGAATCGCTGACCGACGTCTGGGCCCTGCTGCGCGCGATCATCGAACAGCGCAAGCGGCGCGAGATCGATCCGACGGTGGCGCTGCTCGCCGAATGCGTCGCCGAAGCCGAGAAGGCCGGGGCTGGCGAGGCCCACCTGCGCGAACGCCTGGGATCCCTGCACGAGTTCTTCACCACCGCCACCGCCTGGTACGACGAGGTCTCGCGCCTGCCCACCGCTGCCGTATTCCAGGTCCTGCGCCTGGGCGGCAAGGTGCGCAAGCTGCTGGGCCTCGCCAACCGAACCTGAAGGAGTCCGCCATGACCATCGATCGGCCGACCATCGGATACGACGCGGAGTGCCGGCTGTGCCGGCGGATCGCCGGGCGGATCGGCCCGACGCTGCGTCGGCACGGCTTCGCGGTGCGACCGCTCCAGGATGCGGAACTGGCGGACGCGCTCGGATTGACGGCGGGCATGCTGCCCGATGAATTCCAATTCCTGCGTCCGGGGCGTCGACCGCTCGGCGGGGCTCCGGCGATCGCCGCAATCGCCGCGCTGCTCGGGCTGCAGC
>JACDEC010000624.1 GCA_013816645.1 Planctomycetota bacterium | reverse complement strand
CCGAGCGCCAGCGCCCACGCCGCCGCGGCCTGCGAGCGCAGCAGCCAGCGCGACCCGCCTTCGCTGACCTGCGCCGGCCGATCGGGCAGCACCCAGCGTCCGCCCGGCCGGGTGGCCGGGTAGGTCGGCGTCACCTCGGCGGCGAGCCGGTCGAGCATCTCGCGCAGCAGGGGATCATCGGGCAGGGCGAGCGGATCCGGGCAGGCGCGGCGGATCCAGTCGTCGCTCAGTCCGGGCGTGGCGAAGTGCAGGTAGAAGTGGCGGGCCGGAGCCTGGCAGCGCCCGCGCACATCGCACCACGCGGGGATCAGCACCGCGCGGTAGGGGGTCAGCGGCCAGCGCCGCTGCCCGTCAGCGATCCACGAGCCGGCGTCGCGATTGAAGTACAGCCGCCAGAACGGATCGCAGAGCCGGAAGTCCCAGCGCTGGTCGATGACCAGCTGGTTGGCGTAGAGCACGCGGGTGGACAGGGGTCTGGCATCGGGGGGCGGGGGTCGGAGGGGAGTTGTGCTCACGGGGCTCACCGGGGTCATTTTCCGCGCTCCTGGATACAAATCCAGATGCCTTGGACATGGACGACCGCTTCCCGCCGGTAACACCAGAACTCGCGGGCAGCCTGCCTGCCCGACCCCCGCCCCCTGACCCCCGCCCCCCCGTGGAGCTCCCATGCCCTGGATCCAAAAGCCGTCCTCCCCCGCCGTGCCGGTGATCGCGCTGTTCGCCCCGTGCGACCCGCGCATCGACGACGCCGCCCGCGAGCGCGCCCAGAACATCTGCGCGATGACCGGCAAGATCCTCAAGGGCATCCGCCTGCCGCTCGGTGAGCGGCCCGGCATCTACGCCGCCGATCGCCCGGTGCAGAACGAGGCCGACGCCGACGCGGTGGCCTACGACTTCAAGAAGCAGGGCGTGTCGGTGATCGCCATCGTGCCCGACACCTGGTTCTACCCGGGCAAGACCGCGATCGCGCTGACCGCGCACTTCCCCGAGGCCCCGCTGTGCTGCATCGCCGGCAACAACGCGCCCAAGCCGGGCGTGGTCGGCGTCGACGCCGTGGTCGGCGCGTACTCGCAGACCGGCCGCCTGTGCCACGCGGTGATCGGCAACATGCCCGAGGTCGGGCAGGATCCCGACTTCGACAAGAAGTCGCAGAGCGAGATCCTCGACCTGGTCTGGGCGATGACCGCGGTGGCCTACCTGCGCGGCAAGCGCTTCCTCGCGTGCGACACCGACTCGATGCAGATGGAGACCGCGCTCAACCACGTGCACGCCACCCGCAAGTTCCTCGGCGTCGAGAGCGTGCGTGAGTCGATGAAGCTGTTCAGCGACATGATCCTCAAGAACGGCGGCTACGACCCCAAGGAGCTCAAGGAGCTCTACAAGTGGACGACCGAGGTGCAGTGGAAGGGCAAGATCTACCCCGACATCGAATCGATCTGCGCGCGCAAGGACCCGATCTACACCGATCCGTCCAAGGTGAAGCCCAAGCCGCTGACCGCCGAGCATAAGGCCAAGCTCGCTGAAGAGCTCAAGCTCTACCTGATCCTGCGCAATTACATGAAGGATCTCAACTGCATCGGCGGCGGCTGGACCAGCCAGCTGGCCTGGGGTTCGGATAAGAAAGGCACGCCGATGGCGTGCGCCGACATCGCCGAGGCGCTGTTCAACTCGACCTTCGACCACACCGGCAAGAAGGCGGCGATCCCCTTCGCCACCGAGAACGACGTCCAGGGCCTGCTGACCATGATGTGCTACTCGGCGCTGACCGGCGGCGAACCCATCCTGTTCGCCGACTACCGCAAGGTCTACGAGCCCTGGGAGATCCAGAAGAAGGCCGACGAGCTCAACATCCGCCTCGACCCCAATTCCGCCTACATGCTGCGCGGCACCATCGATATGGACAACTCGGGGTCGGGCTCGCTCGACTGGTGCAAGGACTCGATCCTCTTCGAAGTCTACAAGCACTACTTCCCGGGCGGCGGCTTCTCGACCGGTTACATCTCGCCCGGCGGCATCCAGTGCACCGCCGGCCGGCTCGCCTACAGCGACCTCACCGGCATGTTCAGCATGATCCAGGGCGAGGCCGAATCGGTCGAGCTGCCCCAGCCGATCGCCGAAGCCTTCTGCCACGCCAGTTCGTACTCGTGGCCGCACACCTGGATCACCTTCAAGGAGGTCCCGGCGTCGATCACCAAGTACGGCTGCCCGGCCAACCACATGCACATGGTGCGCAATCTGCCGACCCGGCGTTGGCAGTACTTCAGCGACTACACCAACATCCTCAACGTCCCCTGGGAAGGCGCGCCCGCCTTCACCGAAGGCAAGGACCGCATGACGCCGATGCTCTACCGCATCAGCGGCGGCGAGACCATCGCCAAGTTGCGGGCCTGCGGCCGGGCTTGAGTTCGATCGGGCCTTCCCCTCGCGCTGTTGGCG
>JACDEC010000129.1 GCA_013816645.1 Planctomycetota bacterium | reverse complement strand
CGCCCGAACCGCCTCGCCCGGCCAGCAGGGTCGCGCGCAGCAGGTCCTGGGCGATGAACGCCACAGCCAACCAGCGCATGTGGCTGCGGAACGGGACCGCACCGACCAGGACGACCGCCCAGTAGACGACGGCGAGCCGGGCGCGTTCGCCGCGGCACAGCGCCCAGCCCAGGCCGATGACGCCAGCGGCGACCCCGCTGGCGCCCGACAGCGCAAGCGACGATTGCGCGTGCACCAGGTAGGGCAGCGCGGCGAGCGGCGCGATCACCGCCAGGGCCACGACGAAGGCGAATCCGCCGATGCGGCGTTCGAGCGCCGCGCCGAGGCCGCCGATCACCGCGAGATTGGCGAGCAGGTGCCACAGCGTCAGCCACCAGCCCGCGTGCAGCACGGTGTCGTGGACGAACTGGTGGGTCCACAGCTCGGCGGGCGAGAACAGCGGCGGCGGGTAGAGCTTGGCGGAGGCGGTCACCAACGCGGTGAAGCGCACCACGCTGGGCGGCATCCAAGCGCTCGCCGCGCCGGCCATCACCAGGTTCTCGAGGAGGAACAGGACGACGACCAGCGCGCACCACGCCCAGGCCACCGGCGTCGCCTTGCGGCCAGGCGGCTCGGATTCCAGCGCGTACGGTATGACCGCGATCATCGGCCCCCGCTCACACCGCGTAGGGCGGGCGAGCCAACCACGGCTTCAACGGCGTCACCGCTTTGAGCAGCTCGGCGTGCAGGGCCGGCGTCGCCGCCGCGACCATGCTGCGCCGGGTGCGCAGGCTGCCGCTGTCGCCGTGGAAATCGGTGGCCGCGCCGCCACCGCAGCGCACCAGCAACTCGCCAGCCGCGGTGTCCCAGGGATAGATGCCGAGCTCGTAGTACGCGTCGAGCCGGCCGCTGGCGACGTAGGCGAGGTCGAGCGCGGCCGAACCGGCGCGACGGTGGTCCTCGCAGCGGCGCTGCAGATCGAGGAACACCGCCATCGCGTCCTCGAGCGGATCGAGCACGCGGAAGGGGAAACCGGTCGCGATCAACGCGGTGCGCAGCTCGGCGTTTCCCGAGGTGTAGACCCGGCGGTCGTTGATCCACAAGCCGGCGCCGCGTTCGCCGATGAAGGCCTCGTCGCGCATCGGATCGTAGACCACGGCGTGGCGCGGATCGACGTTGCGGTCGCAGAAGGCGATCGAGATCGCGAAGGCCGGGATGCCGTGGATGAAGTTGGCGGTGCCGTCGATGGGGTCGACGATCCAGCACGGGCCATCGCCGAGCGCCGCGGGATCGTTGACGCTCTCCTCTCCGAGGACGCTGTGGTCGGGATAGCGCGCGCGGATGCGGGTGAGGATCGCGTCCTCGATGAGGTGATCGACATGGCTGACGTAATCGCGAGCGCCCTTGGCCTTGGCGTCCTTGACGCTCACCTGCGAGTAGTACTCGCGCGCGATCTTGCCGCCGAGATGGGCGAGCTCGACGAGGACATTGCGCATGCGGCGATCGTGGCCGTGGCGGCATCCGGTCAATCGCGCGGCATCTGGACGATCGCTCGCGTCGACGCGCTCAGCCGCCGTCTGCCTTGATCCCCGCCGAGCGCAGGACCGCGATGCGGGCGGCCGAGGCGGCGTGGAAGCACGCCGACATCCCCTCGACGATCGTCTTCAACGAGCGCATGGGGCACCTGGGCGGCTGGTTCAACGGTCGCCTGCCCGGCAACGGCGCCAGCAACCAGGTGTGGTGGTCGACGGATGGCGCGAACTGGACGCAGGCGACCGCACACGCGGGGTGGACCCCGCGCTGCGGCGCGGCGATCGCCGAGTTCAAGGGCCGGATTGTGGATCCTCGGCGGCAACGAGAACTACTTCGCCGACGACCCGTCCTTCTACCGCAACGACGTGTGGTCGTCGGCCGATGGCGTCGCCTGGACCCGGCTGCCCGACGCGCCGTGGAAGCCGCGCCTGTGGCACAGCGCGGTGGTCTACCGCGATCGCATATGGGGGCTTGGCGGCAACCAGAGCCGAACCGCGGACTTCAATGACGCATGGTATTCCAAGGACGGCATCGCCTGGAAGCAGCTCAAGTCCAAGATCGTGTGGAAGAAGCGCCACGAGCACTCGACCTGGGTGCACCAGGACCGCATCTGGATCTGCGGCGGCACCGCCGAACCCGGGCATCTGAACAACGAGGTCTGGTCGCTGTTCGTGCCGCCCGACTGGTTCGGCGAATGAGCGCAACCGCGTCGCACCATCTCGGCTGACCATCGACGAGGCGCTGCGTCGACGGGGTCAACGTCTCGTCGCCAGACGCTCACGACTTGCGCCGGCGGCGCGCCGACCACCGTTCGCGGATGCTCGCGAGCCTGTTCGGGCGCCGCTTCTGGATCACCTCGCTGCTGATGATCGCCGCCGGCATGTGGCTGCCCGGCGACTACAGCGCGCTGCGGCCGATGGTCGGCGTGGCGCTGGGCGGCATCCTGTTCTTCACCGGGTTGAAGATGCGCGTCAGCGCGCTGGTCGACGAGGTGCGCGACCCCCCGGGCATGGCGCGCGTTGCGACCCTGGCGGCGATCAAGCTGCTGCTGGTGCCGGCGGTGGCCTGCGCGGTGGCCTGGTTGTTCGGCCCGCAATGGGCTCTGGGCGTGCTGCTGGTCAGCGCCATGCCGGCGGGCATGTCGAGCACCGCCATCGCGGACGTCTACCGCGCGAGCGGGCCGCTGGCCCTGGTGGTGACGCTCGCCACCTGCCTGGCCTGCCCACTCACCGTTCCGCTGGTGCTGCGCCTGGGCGCGGGTTCGTCGGCGATGGACGCCGGGGCGCTGGGCGAACAGGCGCTGTACATCGCGACGATGCTGATCGTTCCCTTTACCCTGGCCCAGGTTGTGCGCCGGACGGCGCCGGCGTTCGTCGATCGCCACCAGTCCCGCTGGGGGTACGGGGCGGTGATCTCCTCGGCCTCGCTGATCTTCTTCAGCATCTCTGCCAGCCGGCAGGCCTGGGCGGGTTTCCGGCTCGTCGAGCTGCTCTCCCCGCTGCTGATCGACACCGCGGTCATGGCCACCACCCTGGCGATCGGCCTGTCCACGCGGCGCTGGCTGGGGCGGCAGCGCGCCGATGCCTTCACCTTCTGCTGCGTGTGGATGAACAACGGCTTGGCCGTCGCCTTCGCCGGCCAGTTCTACCACGGCGACCCCTACGCCATCCTGCCGCCGGTGCTGATGCAGCTGCCGATTACCGGCGCGGTGGCGGTGATGGCGTGGGTCATAGCTCGAGATGAGCGCTCGGCCGCCGCCGCAAACGGCAACGGCGGCGGGGAAGCCCCGCCGCCGCTCTCAAGCTGTTCCTGAACGGACTTATTTGCGCGGCGACAGGAGGGCAGTCATGCGTTTGCCCTCCATGCGCGGCTCCTGCTCGACCTTGGCGACGTCATCGAGCATCTTGGTGAACTTGTGGATCATCTGCATCCCGAGTTCCTTGTGCGACATCTCGCGACCGCGGAACTGGAGCTGGAGTCCGACCTTGTAGCCCTCGGCGAGGAACTCGCGGGCATGCTTGGCCTTGATGTCGAGGTCGCCGTCGCCGGTACCGGGGCGCAGGCGGACTTCCTTGGTCTCCGAGCGGTGCGAGTGCGACTTCGACTGGCGCTCCTTCTTCTGCTGCTCGAACAGGTACTTGCCGTAGTCCATGATCCGGCAAACCGGCGGCTTGGCTTCGGCCGAGACCTCGACCAGGTCGAGGCTGGCAGCCAGAGCGCGGGCGCGCGCGTCCTCGACGGTGACCACGCCGATCTGCGCGCCGGTCTCGTCGATCAGACGGATCGAGGGGACCTTGATCTTCTCATTGACCCGAGCGCGATTGGTATCGGGTGGGGGGACTGGAATCCTGCTTCTGCGTCGACCGAGCAATCTGGCCTCCAACGGGGTGGGACGGGCGGCTGCAGCGCTGGGTCGCGCGGCAGAGGATGGGAACTATGGCAAGGAACGAGGGACTGCAACCGCGGGCCACGCCTGTTTAGGCAGGGCCGGGGGCTTCCTGGCCCGGGCCCGAGCCCAGCGCCGGGGGCTCGCCGTCGCCTTCGGCCGGCTCGACCGGCTCGACCGGCTCGGGGGTGACCAGCTTCGAGCGGTCGAAGAGCAGCAGCATCGGCGCGGCGACGAACACCGACGAATAGGTGCCGAGCACGGTGCCGAGCAGCAGGGTGATGTTGAACGGCCGGATCTCGGGGCCGGCGAAGATGATCATCGCGATCATCGCCAGGATGGTCGCGCCACCGGTCAGCACCGTTCGCGGGATGGTCTGGGCCACCGACTGGTCGATGATCTCGCCCAGCGGCCTGGCCGACATCTTCTTGAGGTTCTCGCGGATACGGTCGAAGTTGACGATCGTGTCGTTGACCGAGTAGCCGATCACCGTCAGCAGGGCCGCGACCACGGTCAGGTCGATACGGATGCCGATCATCGAGATGATGCCGAGCGTCAGCAGCAGGTCGTGGGCCAGCGCGAAGATCGCCGCCACCCCGAAGCCGAACTCGAAGCGCGCGGCGATGTAGGCGAGCATCGCCACCGTCGCCAGGGCCAGGGCGAGCAGGGCGCGCAGCTTCATCTGGCCCGCTACCTGGCCCGAGAAGTGCTGGGTCGCGGGGAAGGGCTGGGCCACGACCACGCCCTTGCCGGCGCCAGCGGTGATCGCCGCCTCGTAGATGTCCTCGGCGGGCACCAGCAGACGGCCGACGTCGGTCGGCGCCGTGCCGCTGGCGGACAGCAGCCCGGTGAGGTGCGCGAACAGCGGCACATCGACCTCCAGCTGCTGATCGCTCGCCGGAGCCTGGCGGAAGGTCGCGGCAACGGTGTAGCCGACCGGCGACACCGATGGCGTCATCTTCACCTCGGACAGTTCCTCGCGGCGGGCGAGCACGGCGCGGATGTCCTCGAGCTGGTTGGCATCGGGCGCCTGCAGGGTCTTGAGGGTCAGGCTGAGGGTGGTCCCCGTCCACGAGGCGGCCGCGACTTCGTCGCCTTCGGGCGCGACCAGACCGGTGAACGCTTCGGCGATCTGGGCCTTGAACCGTTCGGTGCGATCGGCGATCGCACGCTCCAGGCGGCGGATCTCGTCGCCGATCGGCTTGAGTTCGGCCTCGAGCGCCCGGGCCGCGGCTTCGTCCGGCTGCTCCTTGGCACGAGCCTGATCGATGCGCTTCTGCTTCGCGCCGCGTTCGCTATCGAGCTTGGCGCGTTGCGTCTCGAGCTCGGCGCCGCCGAGGTCGCGGCCGCGCAGGACCCACTGGCGCGTGGCGCCGACGCTGCCGAGGCCGCTGTAGTATCCCTGGGGAGCGGCGAGCTCGGCCGGGTCGAGCTGATCGAAGCGCTCGTTCGAGCTCTGCCAGGCCTTGCCCAGCGACTCGCGGACCTGATCGGCGTCGAGCTCCTTGGCGAAGGTGACCTGCACGAGATTGCCGCCGGTGAAATCGATGTCGAAGTTGCGATTGAAGCTGCCGCCGACGATCAGGTGTCCGAAGCCGAACCAGCCGAGCGCGATGATGCCGGTGATGAAGGACAGCGTGTAGGACACCCTGCGCCAGCCGACGTAAGGCAGCCGCAGTTCGGGCACCATGTTGGCCATCGACAGGGTCTGGCGGCGCATGGTGAACAAGTCGGCGAGCAGACGGCCGATGTAGACGCCGGAGAACATGCTGACCGCGACGCCGACGCACAGGGTGAGACCGAAGCCCTGGACCGGACCGCTGCCGACCCAGTAGAGCACCAGGCCGGAGAAGATCGTGGTCAGGTTGGAGTCGAGGATGGCGGTGAACGCCCCGCTGTAGCCGCGGTCGATGGCGCTGCGCAGGTCCTTGCCGCCGCGCAGTTCCTCGCGGATGCGCTCGTAGACCAGCACGTTGGTGTCCATCGACATGGCGACCGACAGCACGAAGCCGGCGAGGCCGGGCAGGGTCAGGGTCGCGCCGAAGATCGACAGCGCCGCCCAGGTCAGGGCCGCGGTCACGGTCATGTTGAGCACCGCGACCAGGCCGAGCCGGCGGTAGTACAAGGCCATGAAGACGAGCACCGCCAGGAAGGTCGCCAGCATGGTGGTGATGGCGCGGTTGACGGCCTCGACGCCGAGGGTGGCGCCGACCACGCGTTCTGAGAGCACCACCGGCGTCACCGCCAGCGAACCGCCCTTGAGCGCCGAGCGCAGGCTCTCGATCTCCTCGGGGGTGAACTGGCCGGTGATGATGCAGTTGACGGTCGACGGCGACCGGACCACCGGATCGGACTCGACCTTGCCGTCGAAGAGGATCGCCATGTGCCCGCCGCTCGCGTCGCGCTGCGCATCGGCGAACAGGCGGCGGGTGAACTCGCCGTTCTTGACCGCGCCGGACGAGCTGAACTGGATCGACACCGCCTCGCGGCCGTTGTCCATGGTGCGGCCGGCGTCCTTGACGTCCTTGCCGGTGAGCTCGGCTGGGCCGAGGTGGTAGAACTTGGTCGGGCGTTCGTCGCCGCGGGTCTTGTCGATGGCGATGATCTGCTGGCGGCTGCCGCGGATGCCCGGGGCGAAGTCGTACTTGCCGTTCTTGAGCAGCACCTGCTCGGGCAGGTCGGCGCCGGGCGGCGTGTCGTAGGTGGCGATGACTTCGCGGAATTCGAGCCGGCCGGTGGTCTCGAGCACCTTGCGGGTGCGCGCGGCGTCGGCGCGCGTGCCGCCGGGAATGATCACCTGGACGTCGCCGTTCGACAGGCGCGAAACGCTCGGCTCGGTCAGGCCACGCTGGTCGAGGCGGCTGCGCAGGATGGTGACGACCTCATCGTCGGCGGAGACCTTGACGTTGTTGTCGTTGTAGAGCTGGCAGATGAATTCGACGCCGCCGCGCAGATCGATGCCGCGGGCGATGTGGAACAGCGGCCGGGTCGGATTGGGGCGCTTGAACGGCTCGTCGGTCATCCGCTCCTTGAGCAGTTGCGCGTCGACGCCGGCCTTGGGTTCGATGCGGATGCTGTCGTCGGGGGTGACCACGGGCTCGCCGACCAGCGGGATGTCGCGACGCAGGTCATCGCCGGCCAGGCGATGCTTGAGCTGCGCGAGCTCGTCGCCGCCGATCTCGACGCGGTTGCTGGCGAGATCGCGGAAGGTGACGAGCCAGGCGGAGCCGTCCTGGCGCAGGTCGGCGCGCAGTTCCTGGTAGCCGAGTGACCACTGGCATTTGTTCTGGGCGAACAGTAGCAGCAGCGCGGTGGCGAAGACGAGGGCGGTGGTGATCAGACGCTTGAGCACGGTGTTCTCCTCTTACGCGGTCTACTTCGACTCGGCCTTAGCCTGCTCGAGGTTGGCGTTGATGGCTCCGCGATTGAAGGTCATGGTGACCTCGCTGCCACTCTTGCCGACCAGCAGGTCGACGGTGGTCTCGCCGACCGCCACGACCTCGCCGTGCAGGCCGCCGATGGTGACCACGCGGTCGCCGCGCTTGAGCGCGCTGATCAGCTCCTTGCGCTTCTTCTCCTCCTTGCGCTGCGGGCGGATGAGCAGGAAGTACATCACGCCGAGGATCAGGACCGGCAGGGCGATCATCTGCAATCCGCCGCCACCGCTGGACGCTGCGCCGGAACCCGGGGCGACTGGCGTCGACCCGCTGGTGGCGGCCGGACCGTCGGCGGCGACGGCGAGTGCGGTGGCGGAGACGATCAGCAGCGCGAGGACGCGATTCATGGGATTTCCAGGGGAGACGGGGTGGACGCGAGCGCTGCGGAGGGTGCCGGCGCAGGCGCGGGGAAAACGTGCAGGCGCAGGCGCCGATTTCAGGGTGCGCGCGGGCCGC
>JACDEC010000128.1 GCA_013816645.1 Planctomycetota bacterium | reverse complement strand
CCCAGCTGCCGCGTCTGCTCGACGTCCAGGGCGAGGACACCAACGGCCTGCGCGCCAGCGCCTGCACCGACGCGGCGGGGGTGACGACCTGGCTGCTGATGAACCTCGACGAGGTCGCGCGCAGCGCGCGGCTCGGCGACCAGCCCATCCACATCGCTCCCGGCCAGCTGCTGGCGCTGCGCCGCGACGACGCCGCGTGGCGGACGCTGCATGCCTTCGCGCCCGATGCGATCACCGCCAACCGGGTCCATGCGCCGACCCTGGCCCTGACGGGCTGGCAGGCGCGCTGGGATGGCGCCGAGTGGCTCGCGCTCGAGCGTCCGCTTGCCGCCTACCAGCTGGTCAAACACGCGCCGATCGGCGCGCAGCCCCTGCTGATGCCGATCACCGGCTGGGCCGCCCACGACGGCACCGTGGTCGCCGAAACGATGGAGTATCGCGCCACCCTGCAGGTGCCGTCGCCGGTTCCCAAGCATCTGACCCTGGTGCTCGAACCGACGGCCCAGCGCGGAGCACTGCGCGTGCAGCTTGGCGCGCGCAGCTGGGAGGTGGTGATGGCCGACATCGGCGAAGCGCCGACCCGCATCGAGCTCGCCGACGCGGTGGTGGCCGGCACCAACGAACTGCGCATCACCGTGATCAAGCCGATGTCGCTCGACGGCATCAAGTGGGCGCCGGAGATCGTCGTCGGCTAAACGCTCACCTCCGTTGTCTTCGACTTCCGGACTTCCGGACCCTGCCTTACGCCTTACTTCCTGTCCGCCTTGACCACCTCGGCCGGCAACAGCAGCTCTTCCGCGGTACGCGCCACATACGGCGGCACGGTCATCAACAGGCGCTGGCCCTGTCCGTCGTTGAACGACCACAACCGGCCGTCCTGGCCCGCGGCCACCGGCACGTTGAACCAGCCATCGCCGGGCATCGCGCCGAAGTCGTGCACCACCGTGCCGTCGGCGTCGCGCATCGTGCCGTTGATCCGCGATGCCCAGTTGGCGATGCGCGCCGCCCAGCCGCCCACGGTCTTGGTGCCCTTGGGCACGTAGAAGTACATCGTCCATCCCCCGCGGAAGTGGCTGGTGACGATGTGGTTCGCGGTCTCGACGCCGGTCTCCAGGGTTACCGGCATGCCCGTCGGCCAGGCGATGCGGGTGTGGTCGCCGCCGTCGACGGTCTCGATGCGGTGGATGCCAGGGAACGGCGAGGCCACCTTCACGGCGTACTCCTGGCCGTCGGGCTTGTAGCTCTCGTCGGTGGCCACGGGCAGGTTGCGGACCTCGAGCGGCGAGAACAGGGTGAGCTTGGGTTGACGGTTCATCCACACGCGCTGCACGGTGATCTTCAGGTCGATGCTGCCCGGCTGGTCCAGCCACACCCAGTACTGCTGGTTGTCCTGCGGCGCCTGCGGGAAGTAGCCGGGCGCGACGCTGGGCAGCTTCAGCGCCTTGGCCGCCGGCACCAGGTCGCGGCTGAACGACACGCCGGCGAACCCGGGATCGACCGGCTGGTTGGCGGCGATGCCGGTCGCGAGCAGTGCTCCGATCTCCTCGCTCGAGAACGGCGTCTCGTTCTTGAGGGGATGGCCATCGGTGTGCGCGGCCTGCTGGCTGAGCAGGCGCGCCCACAAGCCGTAGGCGTGCACCATCATGGTCTTGCGGATGCGGTAGTCGTGGCCGGCGACCGCGTCCACCGAGCCGGCGCCGTTCTGCAGCGCGTAATAGAGTTCAGCGTGCCGGGTGTAGAGCACCAGGTCGTCGATGCGCTTGAGCACCTTCGCGTCCTTGGTGGCGCGCCGCGCTTCGTCGAGGCAGCGGTACATGCGCCCGACCAGGTCGGAGGGCTGGCGGCGCTGGTCGTCGAAGCAGATGAGTTCGTAGAATCCGCGCATCGGCTTCTCGATGCCAGGGAACGCGCGCTTGATGAAGTCGTCGACGATCGCGTCGACCGACTTCGCCGCGTCGACATTCCACAGCACGCGGCTCGCGACCAGGTAGCCCAGGCCGCACGGTCCCCAGCAGTCGCCGGACTCAGCGTCGTAGAAGCGCGCGCCCTGCTGGTGGAACCGCGCCAGCCCGGCGGCGACGCCGCGCGGTCGGCTGCCTGACGAACCGCGCGGCAGGTTCCAATCCCAGTCGACGACGCTGAGGTAATCGTATACCCCGACCGTCGCGCCCTTGGCCTGCCAGCCCTCGACGACCTGGCCGAAGGTGAATCCACCGCCGATGAATGCGGTGGTCGCGCTGATGATGACGTTGGGGTGGACCGTGATGTCGGGCGGCGCCGAGTGCTGGTTGTAGGCGTAGGTGCCGACGTACTTGGCGCCGAGGCCGAGCGCATTGATCGCCTCGGCGACGCCGTTGGCCAGGGTCACCACGCGGTTGCTGACGCTGCCCAGCTTCGCGCAGTCCGCGCATTCGCACCAGTTGCCGCCGTCGCTGGGGTCCATCGACACGCTGTCCATGGCGGGATTGGCGCGGACCACCCGCACCGCGTGATCGGCGACCAGCGTGCGCAGCCCGGGATTGGCGACGCAGAACTTGGCGTCGCCACCGCGGCGGCGTTCCTTGCCGTTGAGCGCGAGGTACTCCGGGTGCTTCTCGAACTCGGCGGCGTTGGCGGCGATGATCGCCTCGTAGGCGTGGCCGCTGTTGAGATCGAAGCCCTTGGCCATGCGGTTGCGCACGCACCAGTCGCGGTACGGCACGTCGTTGTAGCCCCAGGTCCCCCAGTTGTACCAGATGCGCCGCGCAGCGAACGACGGGCTCTCGGCGACGTCGACCGCGATCGCCAGATCGCCGGGAGGGGGCAGGACCTCCCAGGTCTCGCCGGGGAAGAACTGCCGGTGACCCAGGCGCTGGAGCAGGTCCCAGGCCGCGTGCGACACCGCGAGATCGCTGGCGCCGATCAGGCACAGGCCCTTGGCGTGCGCGCGCAGCACGTAGTCCTCGCGCGCGAACGGACCCTCCTTGAACGACGCCGCGACCGGCAGCTTGGCGAAATCGCCGCCGCGCCCGAGGACGATGCCGGATTCCGCGCTGGCACCGGGGGCAACCGTAAAGGCGGCGCCGCTGAGCTTGCCGAGATACGCCGACAGATCGGCGGCCGTGGCCTTGAGCGCATCCGACGCGGTCGTCGGCACGACGATGGTGTGCAGCGCCTTGCCGCCGCGAGCGAGCGCGACGTTCGTCGGCTTCTTCGCCGGTTCGGCTGCCGCCAGCGCGCTGGCCAGGAGCATGAGTGCGAGCAGCGGGCGGATGACGTTCAGCATGGTGAAGCTCCTGCGGGTCGAGGTCCGGCGCAGCGTGGGCATCCGCGCGCGGGCAGCAATGTCGGGTGGATGCTGGATCGCTGCAGGCAGTGTGACGGTTCCCGAGGTATGTTCGTTGAGTGATGGCAGAGGCGATGGCACGTCTCCAGGTGTTGCATAACCTGGCCCTCTGTCGGTGGCAGGGGCGGTGGCAGAGGCGGTGGCACATGCCGACGGCGAGTGCCACCGCCAACGATGGCAACCACGACGTTCCTTGATTCGGTCACAGCGATCGCGTACCCCGTTGCTGTCTGCGCGCGGCTCACCGCATCTCGCGCGACACCATCCAGGAAACATCCCGCATGCAGATGTCCGTCGTGATCGCCGCCCTGGTCCTGGCTGTCGCCGGCGCCGTCCCCGCTGCCGACCTGGTCATCGCCGAGAACGGCAAGGCCACCGCCACCATCGTGGCCTCGGCCAAGGCCGGTCCCGCCGAGAAGGCCGCGGTCGACGAACTGGTGCGGGTCATCACGGTGATGACCGGCGCGACGGTCCCGGTCGCGGAGAAGGCAGGCAAAGGCCCGACGATCTTCGTGGGTTCCGCGGCGCTCGACGCCCTGCCCGCGCTCAAGGGCGCCATGGCCAAGGTCGCGAAGAAGAACCCGATGCTGCGCGCCGACGCCATCGCCATGCGCCGCGACGGCGACAAGGTCTACCTCGCCGGCAACAACGACGAGGCCCACTCCTACGCGGTCATGCAGCTGCTCCACGACTGGGGCTGCCGCTGGTACCTGCCCACCGCGTTCGGCGAGTGCATTCCCGACCGGCCCAAGCTGGTCATCGGCGCGCTCGACCGCACCTACGCCTCGCCCTTCGAGATCCGCGGCTACTGGCTGAGCTGGAACGGCGACGGCACCGGCTCGGCGGAGTTCCAGCGCCACAACTTCATGTCGTCCGCGGGCGTCGCCGGCGGCGGGCACGCCCTGGGCCAGTACACCAAGGACGTGGTCCCGCCCGGCAAAGGCCCGTTCAACATCGCCCTGTCCGAGGACGCCACCGCCGCATCGGTCGCGTCGAAGATCGAGGAGCAGTACGCCCAGGGCGTGCCGAGCATCTCGCTGGCGATCGAGGACGGCAATTACACCAGCGACTCGGCGCGCGACAAGCAGCTGCAGGCCGGCATCTGGGACAAGTACGCGCTGCAGCCCGCGAACACCGACCCGATGATGGCCCTCTACAACAACGTGGCCAAGATCCTGCGCGCCAAGCACCCGAACAGCCCGACCAAGATCGGCGGCATGGCCTACGCGAACGTCACCCTGCCTCCCCAGCAGGTCACCGCCATCGAGCCCAACCTGGTGATGTGGCTGGCGCCGATCGACATCGATCCCAACCACGGCATGGACGACGCGAACTCGCCGCCCCGCCAGGAGTACAAGGAGATGATGTACCGCTGGTCGAAGCTGGTCGGCGGTCGCCTCGCGATCTACGATTACGACCAGGGCCAGCTGGTCTGGCGCGACCTGCCCAATCCGTCGCACATGGCCTTCGCCCAGGACGTGAAGCACTACCGCGACGCCGGCATCCTCGGCGTGGCCACCGAGAGCCGCGGCGCGATGGCCACCACCTTCCTCAACCTGCACATCCGCGGCCAGCTTCTGTGGAATCCCGAAGCCAACGTCGGGGAGATGCTCGCCGACTTCTATCCCGCGTTCTACGGTCCCGCGGCCAAGCCGATGGCAGCCTACTGGAGCGCGATCTTCAACGCCTGGACCCAGACGGTGTGCACCGAGCACGAGTACTTCGTCGCTCCGGCGATCTACACGCCCGAACTGGTCGCGGCGCTCAAGGGCCACCTCGCCGAGGCGCTCGCGGCGGTCGAGCCGCTCAAGGGCGCGACCGGCCGCAACGACAAGCTCTACCTCGAGCGCATGACCTTCACCCGGCTCGGCTTCGAGGTCATCGAGTCCTACATGGCGATGGTCGAAGCCGCGGCCGCGAAGAACGACTACCAGGCGGCCGTCGTCGCCGGCGAGCGTGGCCTGGCCGCGCGCGACCAGCTCACCGACATCAACGGCACCTTCACGACCTACCGCAAGATCGGCGAGGGCGGCTCGGCCTGGTGGCCGGGCGAGGTCCAGCACATGCGCGACCTGGCCGCGATGACCGACGGCACCAAGGGCACACTGGTCGCCGCCACCCCCCTGCAGTGGAGCTTCCGCACCGATGCTCACGACACCGGCCTGGCGCGCGGCTGGTACCTCGAGGACATCGGCACCGACGCGAAGGCAGCAACCGCCTGGCAGCCGCTGCGCACCGATCTCTACATGCAGGGCCAGGGCATCCGCCACGCCGACCAGCAGAGCTACACCGGCCACTACTGGTACCAGACCGCGGTCGACCTGACCGCCGAGCAGATCTCGGGCGACGTCCACCTGCTCTTCCCCGGCGTGTTCAACGATGGTTGGCTCTACGTGAATGGCCAACTCGTCGCTCATCGCGGCTACAAGGAGCCCTGGTGGCTCAACGACTACAAGTTCGAGTGGGATCTCGCGGTCGGCCCGCTGCTCAAGCCCGGCCGCAACGTGATCACCTTGCGCGGCCTGTGCACCCACCACTTCGGCGGCATCTTCCGCCGTCCGTTCCTCTACCGCCCCGCGGCGAAATGACCGACCGCGCGGCGATCGCGCCGCAACTCGCCGAACCCTCCCGGAGAACCCAGCCCATGCCCATGTCCCACCTGTTCGCCGCCCTGACCCTCGCGGCGATCGGCACCGTCCACGCCGCCGACCTGGTCATCGTCGATGGCGGGAAGTCGACCGCGACGATCGTGGTCTCGGCCCAGGCCGGGACCTGGGAGAAGGCCGCCGCCGAGGACCTCGCGCGGGTGATCGCGCTGATGTCCGGGGCGACGGTGCCGGTGGCGGCGACCGCCGGCGCGGGACCGGCGATCTACGTCGGTAGCGCCGCGCTCGAGGCCGCACCGGCGCTCAAGGACGCGCTGGCCAAGGTGGCGAAGAAGTCGCCAGTGCTGCGCGCCGACGCCATCGTCATGCGCCGCGACGGCGACAAGGTCTTCCTCGCCGGCAGCAACGACGAATCGCACTTCTTCGCGGTGTCGCAGCTGCTCCAGACCTGGGGTTGCCAGTGGTACCTGCCGACCCCGATCGGCGAGTGCATCCCCGAGCGCACGACGCTGACCGTCGGCGCGCTCGACCAGGCCTACGCGCCGCCCTTCGAGATCCGCCACTACTGGCTGAGCTGGAACGGCGACGGCACCGGCGCCAACGAGTTCCGCCGCCACAACTTCATGACCGAGACCAGCATGGCCGGCATGGGCCATGCGCTGGGCCACTACACCACGGACGTGATCCCGCCCGGCAAGGGTCCGTTCAACGTCGCGCTGTCCGAGGATGCCACCGCGGCCTCGGTCGCCGCGAAGATCGACGCCGAGTACGCCAAGGGCGTGCCGGGCATCTCGCTGGCGATCGAGGACGGCAACTACACCAGCGACTCGGCGCGCGATAAGCAGCTGCAGGCCGGCATCTGGGACAAGTACGCGCTGCAGCCGTCGAACAGCGACCCGATGATGGCCCTCTACAACAACGTGGCCAAGATCCTGCGCGCCAAGCATCCCAACAGCCCGACCAAGATCGGCGGCATGGCTTACGCCAACGTCACCATCCCGCCCCAGCAGGTGACGACCATCGAGCCGAACGTGGTGATGTGGCTGGCGCCGATCGACATCGATCCCAACCACGGCATGGACGACGCCAACTCGCCGCCGCGCCAGGAGTACAAGGCGATGATGCAGCGTTGGGCGAAACTGGTCGGCGGCCGCCTGGCGATCTACGACTACGACCAGGGCCAGCTGGTGTGGCGCGACATCCCCAATCCGTCGCACATGGCCTTCGCCCAGGACGTGAAGCACTACCGCGACGCCGGCATCCTCGGCGTCGGCACCGAGAGCCGCGGCGCGATCGCCACCACCTTCCTGAACCTCTACTTCCGCGGCCAGCTGATGTGGAACCCGGACGCCGACGTCGACGCGCTACTCGCCGGGTTCTACCCCGCGTTCTACGGTCCGGCCGCCAAGCCGATGGCCGCGTACTGGAGCGCGATCTTCGACGCCTGGACCAAGACGCTGTGCACCGAGCACGAGTACTTCGTCGCGCCGGCGATCTACACCCCCGAACTGATCGCGACGCTCAAGGGCCACCTCGCCGCGGCGCACAAGGCGGCGGAATCGCTCAAGGGCAAGATCGGGCGTAACGACAAGCTGTACCTCGATCGCCTGACCTTCACCCAGCTCGGCTTCGAGGTCCTCGAATCGTACATCACCATGGTCGAGGCCGCGGCGGCCAAGAACGACTACAAGGCCGCCGTCGCCGCTGGCGAGAAGGGCCTGGCCGCGCGCGACAAGCTGACCGACCTGAACGGCACCTTCACCACCTACCGCCAGATCGGCGAGAACGGCTCACCGTGGTGGCCGGGCGAGGTCCAGCACATGCGCGACCTGCTGAGCATCACTGACGGCACCAAGGGCACCCT
>JACDEC010000623.1 GCA_013816645.1 Planctomycetota bacterium | reverse complement strand
CGATGCGGCACAACGCGCTGCCAGCGGTCTGAGCGCTGGCGACGCGCGCGGCCGCGGCGTCGGCCTGGTACTCGTGCAGGCGCGCGAGCACGAACGTGTAGGCGTTGAAGTAGGGAGCGAACCAGCGGAGGAAGGGACCGAACACCCAGTCGCGCCGGCCCTCGGCCTGTACCGCCTGGCCGAGCCGCGCCCAGGTGCAGCGTTGCCGGTAGATCCACGCTCCGAAGCGGCCATGCGCTCCGCGCAGATGGCCGAGCTCGTGGCGATCACCGACGACGCCTCGTCGCTGGGCAGGACGCGCAACAGCGGCAGGCCGAGCAGCAGGATGTTGCGGTGCCAACCGAGGATGCCGAGCCGGGGGTGCTGGACCATCGCGGCATTGAGGTCGCCGTCGATGAGCACCGCATCGATCGCCGGCGCTTCCAGCCGAGCGCGGATCCGATCGACCGCGGCGTACAGCGCCGGTGCCTGCTCGCGGGTTACGGCGATGCCCTCGGGGAGGGTGAAACGCACCCAGAGGGCGCGCAGGATCTGCCAGCAGATGGCCAGGGCGAGCAGGCCCAGCACCAATCCGATCTTCACCGACCCGGCGCTCGGCATCATCACCATCAGCGCCACGCATCCGGCGAGCGCGGCCAGGGCGACCGCGGCGACCACGGCGAGGTAGGCGTAGCCGAGCACGGCGAGCAGCGCCACGCGCATGGCGTAGAGCCGCGGCTGCTGGCGCGCCGACGTCTCGAGCCTGGAGACCAGGGTATCGAAGGCATCGGGAGTCATGGCATGGACACTAACGTCCGCGGGTTTCCGTGCGACTGCAGTTTACGATGACGGCGCTGCCTGCAGCCGATGGAGGCGGCGTTGTCGCCGCTGGCGCGGCTGGCTGCACCGCTACCCTGCTCGCCCATGACCGTCCCCGTACACCCCAGCGCATTCGCCGCGATCGGCGAGGTCGTCGCCGCGCGTCGCACGCGCAAGGCGTTCAACGGCTCCGCGGTCGATCGCGCGACCGTCGAGCAGTTGCTCGAACTGGCGCGCTGGGCGCCGACCCACCGCATGCACCAGCCCTGGCGCTTCGCGGTGCTCGACCAGCCGGCGATCCATCGCCTGATCGGCTTCCTGCAGAGCGACCCCGCCATCGCCGCCACGCCCGACCCGGCCAAGGCCCAGGCCAAGCTCGCCAAGCTGCTCGAGCGCCTGCCCGGTGCCAGCGCGCTGATCCAGACGACCTGGGTGCGCCACCCCGATCCCGCCATCGACCTCGAGGACCACGCCGCGGCTGCGGCCGCGGTGCAGAACATCCTGCTCGGCGCCACCGCGCTCGGCCTGGCCAGCTACTGGTCGACCACCGCCGCGCTCGCCCACCCGGCGACGCTGCGCTGGTGCGGCTGCGATCCCGCCCGCGAATCCCACCTCGCCTGCATCTGGCTGGGAGGATCGACCGAGGACGCCCCCCCTCCCCCGCGCAAGCCGCTCGCAGAGATCGCCCGCTTCCTATGAGCGCTGACTCCGGGCGCCCTTCCCACCTGGGCCTGCACCACGCCGCGGTCTTCGTCGTCGACCTCGCCGCCGCGCGCCGCTTCTGGGTCGACCTGCTCGGCTACGCCGTCGAGTGGGAACCGGACGCCGACAACGTCTACCTCACCAGCGGCAGCGACAACGTCGCCCTCCACCGTCGTCCCGCCGGAGCGCTGCCCGAGACGCAGCGTCTCGACCACCTCGGCATCATCTGCCGCGATCCTGCCCAGGTCGACGCCTGGCATGGCTGGCTCGGCCGGCACGGGATCGAGTTGCTGACCGCGCCCAGGCCGCACCGCGATGGCGCCTACAGCTTCTATTGCCGCGACCCCGACGGCATGCGCATCCAGTTCATCCATCATCCCCCGATCGCGCCGGCGTTGAACCGTCTGGCCGAGGAGACATCTTCGTGACCAGTCAGGCATTGCTCGTCGCCGGCCCCCTGGTGCTCGACGACATCGGCGAGGACCACGCACTGCTCGGCGGCGGCGGCGGCTACGCCGTGATCGCCGCCTCGGCCTTCGTGAAGACCCAACTGTGGGCGCGCGGCGGCAAGGACATCAGCCCCCAGGTGCGCGGGATCCTCGAACGCCGCGGCATCGACATGGCCGGGGTGTCGTGGGACGGCGCGACCCCGCGCTGGACCACGTCGGGTTTCACCGCCGGCGGTCCGCTGCTTTCCGACGTCGAGCCGACCTCGGCCGAAAACCTCGGCGGCGTGCTGCTCATCGACCTGCCTCCTGCCGAGGGCAAGCGCGCGATCGCGGCGATCGCCAAGCTGCACGGGGCCGCGACCCGCCCGGTGGTGGTGGCGCCCCGTCCGGCCGATTGCCAGACCGACCACTATCTCGAAGCCTGCGCCGCAGCCGCCGACGTGCTGATCCTGCCCGGCGCCGCCGCTGCGGCCGCCGAGGGCGCCGGCCTGGCC
>JACDEC010000622.1 GCA_013816645.1 Planctomycetota bacterium | reverse complement strand
GACCGTGGCGCCTCCGATCGTCGGACCGCGCATGGCCACACCGCTGCCCGGCAGCATCGCCCAGGGGCCCCCGTCGCCGGCGATCCCTCCGGCGAACGGCACCGGTACCGGCAGAGCGGGCGCTCCGCCGCGAGTGGCGCGTCCGGTCACCGCGCGGCACGTCGCGCCTCCGACGGCGCCCGTCGCACCCGCGCCGCCGAGCGCTGGCGACCGCGAAGCCGACGACTTCTTCGCCGGCATGCCGCTCGATGGCATGGTGACCGACGCGCCTGCGCCTGGTCAAACCGACGAGGGCGCCGCCAGCAGCGACGAAGGCCAATCGCTGTCCTGGATGGACGAAGTCGAGGATCACCGCCACCAGGACCGGCACCAGGACACCGAGCGCGTGCGCGCTCGCGACGTGCAGAAGGGCCTGATGCAGGAGGCGCCCGCGCTGCCGGGCTTCACCTTCGCCACCCGCTTCGAAGCCTGCCACGACGTCAGCGGCGACTTCTACGAGTTCATCAAGCTCAGCGACGGGCGCATCGGCTTTGCCCAGGGCGACGTCAGCGGCCACGGGTTGACCGCCGGCCTGATCATGTCCATGGCCAAGAAGACCCTGGCGATCTACGCCGGCCTCGGCGGCAATCCCACCGAGGTGCTGTCGCGCACCAATGACGCCCTGGTCGACGACCTCGGCGGCAAGACCTTCGTGTCGATGTGCTATGCCATCCTCGATCCCGAGCACCGCACCATCACCTGGGCCAGGGCCGGCCACAGCCCGACCATCCGCTACAACGTCAAGTCGGGAGCCCTCGAGGAGATCAAGCCCAAAGGCATGGTCGTCGGCATGAAGAAGGGTCCGATGTTCCGCGCCTGCCTGGAAGAGCAGGTCACCCGCATCGAATCCGGGGATGTCTTCCTGGTCTACACCGACGGCATCACCGAATGCATGAACCGCCAGCAGGCCGAATACGGCCTCGACCAGCTGTTCGAGGTGGTGCGCAAGCATGCCGCGACGGGAGCCGACCACCTGCTTGAACGGATCATGCAGAGCGTGCGCCAGTTCCGCGGCGGCACCGTCGCCAGCGACGATGCCACGCTGCTCGCCCTGGTCGCCGAGTGAGCAGCAGAGCGAGCCGCCGGATGAGCCCTCCCATGCGACACCGTGGTATGCCGGAGTCCACTTCGGCCAGGTGCCCCCTTCCCCTGCCCCGCTCGCCCGGTACATGGCTGCCTCCCCCCGGAGGCGTATCTTGAGGCTGCAGATGGCGGCGATGACCCACAAGGGCCGCGTCCGCGATCATAACGAGGATTCGCTGTACTACGACGTCCGCGATCGCGTGGTGATCGTGTGCGACGGCATGGGCGGCCACGCGGGCGGGCACATCGCCAGCGAACTCGGGGTCCAGGTCGTCTCGCACAGCCTGCGCCAGCTCAAACCAGCTGATTGGCTCGACGAAGAGCGGGTCGTCGACGCGATGAAGCAGGCGATCTTCGGCGCCAACGACCACATCCTCAGCCGCGCGCGCGTCGACCCCAGCCTGAACGACATGGGCACCACGATCTGCGCCGCCGCCTTCATGGGCGACCGGGTGGTCACCGCCAACGTCGGCGACAGCCGCATCTACCGCATCGCCGGCAACCAGATCGAGCAGATCAGCCAGGATCACAGCCTGGTCGCCGAGCGCATCCGCGCCGGGCTGCTCGATCCCAACAGCTTCGAAGTCTCCCTGCTCGGCAACATCGTCACCCGCGCGCTGGGCATGGACCAGGTCACCGTCGACATCACCATCGAAGACCTGGTGCCCGGCGACACCTTCCTGTTCTGCAGCGATGGGCTGACCGACATGGTCGAGGACGACGAACTGCAGTCCCTGGTCGGCCCGGCGCGCGATCTCCAGGCGGCGACGCTGGCGCTGGTCGATCTCGCCAACCAGCGCGGCGGCGTCGACAACATCACCGTCGCCCTGGCCCGCGCGGGATAGCCAGGGGCAGCGGCGGACGGTTGCTCGCAGCGGTGACCGCCGAGGATCCCGTCATGCCGACCTTCGCGATCACCCCCGCCAACGCCTCGGTCCTGCTCATCGACGTGCAGGAACGCTTCGTCCCGTCGATCCCGGGGATCGCCCCGGACCAGCCATGCGGTCGGGCGTGCCGCGTCCTGCTCGAAGGCGCCACCCTGCTCGGGGTGCCGGTGACGATCAGCGAGCAGTACCCCAAAGGTCTCGGCGCCACGCTGCCGCAGGTGCTTGCTGCCGCTCCTTCGGCCAGCCGTCTGGAGAAATCCCACTTCAGCTGCGGCGATGATCCCGGGCTGAGCCTCCACCTCGACCGCCTGGGCCGCGAGGCGGTGATCATCGCCGGCATCGAGGCCCACGTCTGCGTGCTCGCCACCGTCGCCGACCTGCGCGCGCGCGGCCGCACCGTGATCGTCGCCGCCGACGCCGTCGCCAGCCGCCGCGA
>JACDEC010000621.1 GCA_013816645.1 Planctomycetota bacterium | reverse complement strand
GGCGCCGCGCGGGTGCTCAAGGAAGGGCAGGATGTAGCGCGCGCCGAAAACGAAGTCGCGCATTGGCGCGATGAACTGTCGGCGCTGCGCGCCGAGGCGGCGGCGGACGCCGAACGCATCGCTGCCGACGTCGAGGCTGCTGGCCAGCCGCTCGAACGTACCGTGCTGCGCCCGCGGTCGGGCGACATCGCGGTCGCCAGCGTGGTCTTGGCCTGGGAGCCGCGCTGGGTCGCGAGCGACGGTACGGCGACCCCTGCCTGGGCCTGAGCGCGGCTGGGACGGTTACTCGACATCCAGCTCCTGCCTTGGCTGGGAATCCCCGTGACCTATCACTCGGGCGACGGGAGCTGACATGGCGATCGCCCAGGACGGGCGCTTCGTGCGTCGCATCCAGCTGCGGACGCCGATCACAGCGCACGACGACCATCACCCCTTCGACATCCCCGCCGTGCAGGCGCTGGCCGCGGGCCTCGACCTCGCGCCGGGGGTCACCTTCCTGGTCGGCGAGAACGGCAGCGGCAAGTCGACGCTCGTCGAAGCGCTCGCGGTCGCCTGCGGATTCAGCGCCGAGGGCGGCTCGCAGAACCTGCGCTTCGCCACCCGTCCCACTCACAGCGATCTCCACACCCGCCTGGTGGTCACCAGGGGTCGACGGCGACCCCGCACCGGGTTCTTCCTGCGCGCCGAATCGTTCTACAACGTCCTCACCGCGCTCGAGGAACTCGATGCGCAACCCAGCCCCTCTCCGCCGCTCATGCCGGTGTACACGGGCGGTCGCGCGGGATCGCTGCACGAGCGATCCCACGGGGAATCGTTCTGGGATCTGCTGATCAACCGTTTTGGACCCTCGGGACTATACCTGCTCGACGAGCCGGAAGCGGCGCTCTCGCCGACGCGTCAACTCGCCGCGCTGCGCCGCATCCACGATCTCTGCCGGGACGGCGGCCAGTTCGTCATCGCGACCCACTCGCCGCTGCTGCTCGCCTTGCCCGGAGCCTCCATCCTGCTGCTTGACGAGCGCGGCATCACCGCAGCGAGCTACGACGACCTGCCCATGGTCCGTCTCTACCGCGGTCTGCTCGCGAATCCCGATGGCATCATGGGTGAACTCCTGGCCGACGACGACGACTCGGCCTGAACGGTGGTGACGGAGCGCCACGCCTCGTGCGCGGCGATCAACTCCAGCGCGCGGCGGGTCAACCCGATGCCGGGCTCGCGCTTGAACCAGGTCGAAGCGCCGGACGGGTGCGGCAGTGGGATGATGTCGCACTCGTGGCCGAGGAATACGCGCCGATGGCTGGTGCCCACGACCTCGGCGAGCGGCGCGTCGATCCCCAGCGCCTGGGTGATCGCCAGGCGGCCAATCGGGATGATCAGGCGCGGCGTCAGCAGCGTGATCTCGCGGCGCATCCAGCGGCTGCAGGCCGCGACCTCGTCCGGGGCGGGCACCCGGTCCCCTCCCGACGATGCCTTTCCTGGAAAGCAGCGGCAGACCGCCGCGATCCAGGTCCGCGAACGCACCACCTCCTCGTCAGCGCCGATCGTGGCGAACCAGCGGAACAGCGTGCGACCCGCGGTCCAGGCGAATGGCCGCCCGATCGCCCCCTCGCGCGGACCTGGCGCCTGACCGATCAGGTAGACCTGCGCGCAGATCGGGCGCGGGGTGATCACCGGTCCGATCATGCGCGGGCAAGCCGCGCAGGCGCGCAGTTCGCTGAGATGATCCTGGAGTGCAGCTGCGAGCGGCATGGCCCAGGATCGGCGGCGAGCGGCAGGGTCGCAAGCCGTGAGTGCAGCGCTCTTCGGCGACCGCCTGCGCGCCGTGGCACCCCGGCCGGATCCGCTATGGTCGGCACATGCTCCCAGCCCTCGCCTTCCTGGTCGTGATCGCCGCATCCTTGGCCTGGCTGTGGTCGGGGCGGCTGCTCAAGGACCGGCTATGGTGGTGGGCATGGATCGTGCCGGTGGCGGCGACCGCGGCCCTGGTGGCGGTGGTGCTGCAGGACAAGGCGGTGCAGAAGTGCATCGGCCTGCTGCTGATGCCGGCCGGGCTCTGCTGGATCGCGCTCGGTGCGCTGCTGACCACCGCCCTCGCCGGAGCCCGCTGGCGCAGCGCGGCGGCCCTGGCTGGCGTCTTCGCGCTCTACACCGCCGCCGGCAATGGTTGGATCGGCAGCGCGCTGGTGCGCTCGCTCGAAGCCGGGATCGCGCAGCCGCAGCTCGACGCGCTCGAGCGGTTCGACGCCGTGTACGTACTCGGCGGCGGCACCTCGCTGGCTCCCTCCGGTGCGCCGCAGCTGTCCGATGCCGGCGACCGGGTGGTCGTCGCCGCCCGGCTGTACGCGCTGGGCAAAGCCGAGGTGCTGGTCGCCTCGGCGCGCGCGACGCCCGAACGGGACGGAGACGGCCGCGACTTCGCCGCCGAGACCGCGACCCTCTGGCAGGG
>JACDEC010000620.1 GCA_013816645.1 Planctomycetota bacterium | reverse complement strand
CTGCACGGCATGGGGCCCTGCCCATGCCGTGGGCCAGGCCATAACCGCCGCGGGAATGGGCTGCATGGCCGCTCTTGAAGCCGAACGTTGCCTGACGGCGCTTGCTCCCGTCTAGGCCTGCCGCCCTGACGCCTGCTGCGGTCGCGCTGTGCGCGTCCTCGCGTCAGCGCTGCGCTCATCCATCTCGGTGATGTGCGGACGTCCGCTTTCGCCGTGTTCCTCGGCGCTGCGCGCCTGCGGTGACACGGCTGTCGCTCCATCGTGATCGCCGGGGGCCCTGCCCTGGCGATCGACCTCGTAGATAAACTCGCTGACTATTCCTGTCACCGCGTCCAGAAAGGCGCCGATTTTTGACGGACCCGTGTGTGTAAGTGTCCCTCCTGATTCAACCAACGGTGCTTCCCTGGGCTTGTCTTGCTCAGGGCGTGGGTCTACACTCCCGCGTGCCACCATCGGAGTCGCATGGCGATCGCTGAAGATCGTGAAGATCGTGAAGATGCTGATCGGCCCTTGCCCGGGTTGCCGGATCTGCCTGGCCTGCCGGCAGCCGGCGCTGCGCCTCCGCGCCCCGGCGGCACGGGGGGTCTCAAGCCGACCTTCGGCGATCACGCCGACCCGAGTCCGGCCAACGAACCACCGGCGTTGCCCCCGGCGAGGCCGCAGCCAGCGGCCGAACCGTCGCCCAGTCTGGTCGACGAAGACCAGTACCTCGGCCGCAATTTCGGCGGCTTCGAGCTGGTGGCCAAGATCGGCCAGGGTGGCATGGGCGTGGTCTACAAGGGTCGCCAGGTCAGCCTCGATCGCGTCGTCGCCATCAAGATCCTGTCCAAGGCGCTCGGCGACAATTCCGAATTCATCAAGCGCTTCGAACGCGAGGCGAAATCGATCGCACGCATCAGCCATCCCAACATCGTCGCGGTGTACGATTTCGGGAAGCACGAAGGCCTCTGGTACATGGTCACCGAGTTCATCGAAGGCTCGAACCTGGCGAAGATCATCAACGAGAAGCTCGTCCTCCAGGTGGAGGAGGTCATGCCGTTGGTCGTCAATTGCCTGGCCGGACTCGCCCACGTGAGCCAGAGCGGCATCATTCATCGCGACATCAAGCCGGACAACATCCTGCTGACCAAGGACCAGGTCGCCAAGATCGCCGACTTCGGACTGGCCAAGGACGTCACCAGCGACAGCGACCTCACCGCGGTCGGCTTGGCGATGGGCACGCCGTCGTACATGAGTCCCGAGCAGTGCATGGGCCGCCGGCTCGATGTGCGCTCCGACGTGTATTCCCTGGGAGTGACCGCCTACTTCGCGCTGACCGGCGAAAAACCTTTCGTCGGTCAATCGAGTTTCGAGATCATGACCAAGCAGCGTGAATACACGCCGCCGCCGCCGGTGCAGCTGAATCCGCGCGTGCCCAAGGACGCGTCGGCGCTGGTCATGCGCATGATCGCGAAGAACCCCAATGATCGCTTCACCGATGCGGCGGATTGCCGCGATGCGTGGATCGAACTCGGTCAGACCCTCGGGCTGATGGGCCCGGTCACCCGTTCGGGGGAATACCGCTTCACTCCTGCCGAGATGGCCCGCCTCAAGGCTTCGGCCGCCGAAGGTCAGCAAGCGGCGCCATTCCCTCCGCCGGCCTTCGGTTCGCCGGGATCGGCATTCCCGCCGCCACCGCCGCTGCCCGCGTCGCCTCCGGCCCTCCCGCCGGGCCCGGCAATGGGCGATCTGCCCAATCTCAGCGAAGCCGAACGCGAGGCCAGCGGGGCTCGGCCGCTCACCGAGCGCAAGGCATCGTCGGACAACATGCCCGCCGCCGCGGTGCGTTCGCCGTCGACGGATCGGCGAGGGGCACGACCGTCGGTCGCAACCGAGGCGCTGACCTGCCCGAAGTGCGGGATGCTCAACCGCGGCGACCTCAAGGCCTGTCAGCGCTGCGCCGCGTCGCTGCGCGGCGATCAGCCGATGACCGCCAAGGAGCAGGAAAGCGAGGCGCAGCAGCTCTTCGAGCAGGGGCGCTACGTCGATGCCGCGCAGCTCTTCGCCAAGCTCGCCGACAAGGAGCAGGACCGCAAGCAGCGCAGCATCATGCGCAGTCGCGAGCGCGAGGCGCGCAAACTGGCGCTCGAGCAGCAGGTGACCGAGCAGGAGGGCCGCGCCCAGGGCATGGTCGATCACGGCGATCTCCGCGGTGCGATCGTCTTGCTCGAGAAGCTGCTCGGCAACATTCGCGACGGCGGCGGTGGAACGTCCGAGGCGACGATCGCCGACCAGATCGCCACCCTCAAAGGTCGGATCGCCGCTGGGCGACGGTTGCGGATGGCCCTGATGACCGTCATCGCCCTGGCTGCGCTCGGTGCGGCCGGGTGGTGGGGATGGACGCACGGCTGGTTCGCCATGTCGAAGTCCGCGGCGCCGCGCGCGCCGGCTGCTCCGGTGACACCCGAGGGA
>JACDEC010000619.1 GCA_013816645.1 Planctomycetota bacterium | reverse complement strand
GCCGGGAGCAGCGTCGCCGCCGGCGCCGCCCTGGCCATCAGCGTGGTGGTCGCGCGCATCGCTCGCCACCGCGAACGCCTGATCACCACCGTCGGCCGCACGTTGTTGCGCGAACGCGCGCGCCGGCTCGCCGCCGAGTCGGCCCTGCGCCGCGAACGTGAGATGCGCGTGGCGCTCGAGGCCCGGTTGCGCGAGACCGGCACCTCCTCGGTTTAGACAGCGACGTTCGCCCCGCGCCAGGCCTCGACTCGCCGCCACTGGACCAGCGTCCGCCGCGCCAGCTCGGCCATGCGCACCTCGGCGAAGCCGACGATGCCCGGCTTGATGGTGTCGTTGAGCCGGGCGGCGAGCCCGTCGCCGAAGCGCGCGCGGCCGCTGACGGCTCCGACCAGCGAGCCGACCGTCGCGCCGTTGCAGTCGGTGTCGAGCCCGCACATCACCGCGGTGGTCACCGAGCGCGTCGGGTCCATCGCGCCGTAGCACAGCGCGAGCACGCAGACCAGCGCGTTGTTGATGGTGTGCACCGCGCTCATCGTGGGCAGCGCGGCCTCGAGGCGTTCCATGCACGCCTCGAAGTCCGGGCAGGCGTCGACCCAGCCCAGCGCTGCGCGCACCTGACGGGCGAGGCGGCACTGCGCCGGGATCTCGCTCAGGCCGATGGCGATCAGCCGGCACGGATCGGATTCGACAAACGCCGCGGCCTGCATCGCCGCGCAGAACATCGCACCGTAGATGCCGTTGCGCTCGTGGGTCCACGACGCGTCCCGCCAGGCGAACTCGGCGGCGAGTTCGGGCTTGCCGGCGCAGGCCCACGCCCAGCCGTCGGAACGGATCTGCGCGCCGATCCATTCGCGGTAGGGGTTGCGCCAGCGCCGCGTCCACTCCGACGTGGCCGCGCCCTTGCCGCGCGGCCAACCATGGCAGCTGCGGTTCCACAGGTTGAGGATCGCCTGGGTTTCTGCGGTGCAGATCATCGCGAAGGGGATGTGGCTGGTCCAGAACGCGGCCACATCCTGCCAGGTGAAATCGGGACCGGTCGCTTCGAGCACGCCGAGGCCAACCAGGCTGTAGTGGATGTCGTCGTCCGGTTCCATGCAGTCGATGCGTTCGCGCACCGAGCCAGTCGCCCAGACGCGCGGTCCGTCGCCGGGCAGTTCGCGGGCGCTGATGTAATCGCGCAGCGGCCAGTCCCCGCGCTCGCTGAGGTAGCGCTTGATGTCGGCGCGACCGACCAGGCGTCCCTCGCGCACGCCCATACCCATGCCTTCGACCGGTTTGCCCAGCGCGCAGCCGACGCAGCGGCCGGTCCAGGCGCCGTGGAAGCGGTCGAGCGCCTCGGCCTCGCTGGGCTGCCAATGCAGGTCGCGCGGGCCACCAGGGCGCAGCGCGCGGATCGCGGCGAGCTCGTTGGGTTCGCACGCCGCCAGGGCGGCGTCCTCGGGCAGGGCCATCACGGCGTCGTAGAGCGGGTCGATCCGGTCGGTGCGCCAGGCATCGCGCTCGGCGTCGAGCGCGGCGAAGCGCTCGGCCAGCTCGGCGGGGACCTGGCAGCCTTCGTCGCGGCGCTGGGTGAACTCCTCGCGCAGCAGGTGGTAGGGTGTGGTCCATCCGGCCATGGTGATCTCCGCGTTGGTGTTGCGAGGATAGCGCGAAGCCCGCGTCGTCACTCGACCAGACCTATCATCCGCTCGACGATTTGTCCTGCCCTGTCTACAGATAAGCAATAATCTCCATAAGTATGGCATCCCGGTACGACCTCGGCGCCTGCAGCGGACCCTACTGTCCCTACATCCATGCCGCCGACGACACCCCGCGCATGCGTCCCTGGGCGCTGCCGCGCCGGCGCCTCACCCATTACCTGCTGGTCGTGTCGCTCGACGGTGCGGAACGCATCGTGGTCGATGGTCGCGCCTGGGTGGTGCCCCCAGGCACCGGTTACCTGATCCAGCCCGGCGCGCTCGCTGATCTCGGTTCGGCGGACGGCAATCGCCCGGTCTGGGTCCATTTCGACGTCGTCTACGACGCCCGACGCGACCAGCATCCCGTCGCCGGAGCCTACGCCGCCGAGCTCGGCGAGCGCGCCCCCTTCCTGCAGCCCGATGCGCGCGCCACCTGGGGCGTCGATCTCCCGGTGCTGGTGGAGGCGGCGCTCCATCCGCTGCTGCGCCAACGCCTGCCACGCCTGGTCGCCGCCTGGCGCCAGGGCGGACCGGTCGCCGATCTCGTCGCCAACCACGAACTCGCCGGACTGCTGGTGGCGATGGTCGAGCGCGCCACGAGCGGCGGATCGAGCGGTGACGATGCCCCGGCGCGGCTGGCCCGCGCCGAACGCGCGGCGCTGCGTGCCCTGGACTGCGATTTCGGCGTCTCCGAGTTCGCCGCGGCCGCTGGCCTGTCGCGATCACGTTTCAGCGCGGTGTTCGCCGCCGCGCGAGGCATGGGTCCGGCCGCGT
>JACDEC010000618.1 GCA_013816645.1 Planctomycetota bacterium | reverse complement strand
GATCCTGGCGGGTCACGATGAAGTCGATCTGACCGTGCTTGAGCAGGAACTCGCTGGTCTGGAAGCCTTCGGGCAACTCCTGCTTGATCGTCTCCTTGATCACCCGCGGCCCGGTGAAGCCGATCAGCGCCTTGGGTTCGGCGACGATCAGGTCGCCGAGGCTGGCGTACGAGGCCATCACGCCGGCCATGGTCGGGTTGGTGAGCACTGAGATGTAGGGCAGCCGCGCCGCGGCGTGGCGTCCGAGGGCCGCGCTGGTCTTGGCCATCTGCATCAGCGACAGCGCGCCCTCCTGCATGCGCGCGCCGCCCGAGGTGCTGACGATGATCACCGGCATGCGCTCGCGGGTCGATAGTTCGATCACCCGGGTCAGCTTCTCGCCGACCACCGAACCCATTGATCCACCGTTGAAACCGAAGTCCATGACCCCGAGACCGACGCGCATCCCCGAGAGCTTGCCGTGCCCGGTGAGCACCGCGTCCTTGAGACCGGTCTTGGCCTGGGCCTGCTTGAGGCGTTCGCCGTACGGCTTGCTGTCCACGAAACCGAGCGGATCGGCGCTGGTCATGTTGGCGTCGATCTCGACCCAGGTGCCGGCATCGATCAGCAGTTCGATGCGCTTGGCGGCGGGCAGCACGAAGTGGTGGTTGCACTCCGGGCAGGTCTCGTCGCGTTCTTCGACCAGGCGCTTGAAGACGGTCTTCTCGCAGTCCGGGCATTTCACCCACAAGCCATCCGGGATCTTCTTGGGATCGCGGCCCGCAGGACCCTTGCGCAGACGTTCGAGGACCATCGTGGGAGCTCCGGTGCCGCCACCCAGGCGGAAGCGGCAAGACTAGTGGGCGCGACAGGAAGCCAAGATGGCACCTGTCGGGAAGTCGCTCGAAGGCACCCGTCCGGAAGTCCGGAGGTCCGGAAGTCTCGTGGATCGACGTCGTAGGGCGGTCGCTGGGCGTTCCTGAAGTCCCATCGATGTCTGACCTAGGGACTTCCGGACTTCCGGACCTCCGGACTTCCGGACCGGTGCGTTTTCAGCCCTTCCTCATCTCCCTCCGCTACGGTTGAACCCTGGCGGCGACTCCCCATCCTACCCGCCTCCTCGGAGAGACCTCATGCCCCGCTTCGCCCTGCTCGTCGCGCTGCTCTGCGCCTGCGTCTGCGTGCCGCTCACCGCCGAGGACCAGCCGGCCCCGCAGATCGTCAAGACCAAGCTCGATAGCGGCAACGTGCGCTTCGGGCCCAATCGCGATGCCAAGGTCGTCACCACCTTGCCGGCTGGCAGCGAGGTCGAGGTGCTCGGCAAGATCCAGACCCACAACGCCGCCAAGAATCGCCCGGAGACCTGGTACCAGATCCGCTTCCCCAAGCAGGGGCGGGCCTGGATGCACGAGCGCAACCTGATCGCGGGCGCCGACGGCACATCCTACGAGGTCAAGGATCGCGCGCGGGTGCGCGATGATGCGACCTTGGGCGCGAACATCGTCGCCGAATTGGATGTCGGCGACGCCGTCGAGTTCCTCGGCACCAAGAAGGGCCAATGGCTGCTGGTCTACCCGCCCAAGGCGGTGGCCTACATCCACCAGGACGTGCTCGGGCTCAAGGTGGCTGAAGCCGAAGCGGTGGCGGTGGCGCAGAACCGCCAGGGCCTGTTCGCCGAGAAGCTGTGGGAGACGGCCTGCCGAACCTACGCCGACTGGGCGGTCATCAAGGACCTCAAGGATGCCTTGGCGCGCGACTGGCCCGGCCTCGGCAAGCAGATGGATATGGTCGCCGCCGACCATCCCGACGCCAATGTCCGCCAGGAAGCTGCGCGTCGCAGCGCGGGCATCGATCGCGTCATCGCCGTGCAGATCAACAATGGCGTGGCCATTGTCGGCCAGGCGCCCAAGCCCGCGCCCTTGCCGGAAGCGGCGGTGGTGCGCGAGCCCGTGAAGGCGCCGGTGCCACCCAAGCAGCCGGTCGAACCGAAGCAGCCAGTCGAACCCGCGCAGCCGGTCGAGCCCAAGCAGCCGGTCGACGAACCCAAGGCACCGGTGGCCCAGCCCGACAAGCCCAAGCAGCCGGAAGCGGTCAAGCCGGCGCCCGAAGCGGCCAACGACGAGATCAAGAAACTGCTGCCCGCCAACACCTCCCCGGTCGTGGTCTTCGCTGCCGAAGGATTCCTCGAGCAGGGCGACAATCCCGCCGGCACCGGTTACGCGCTGCGCGACGCCAGCAGCACCTTCGTCGCCTGGATCGCGGTGGCCGGTGGCGCCAACGTCCAACTCAGCGAGTACATCTGGCGCCAGGTCGCCGTCGCCGGCGACACCACTGGCACCGCCAAGGACGAACTCGGCCGCGACGTCCCGATCATCGCGGTCAGCGATGTGAAGCTGTTGGGCAAATAGCTTCGTGCGACGTGCGGCGTGCGGCGTGCGACGGGAGACGACAGTGCCGTGCCTGCAGGACTGGCTTCGCA
>JACDEC010000617.1 GCA_013816645.1 Planctomycetota bacterium | reverse complement strand
CTGTCCGAGCGCGACGCGCGCCTGGCCGCGCTCGCAGAGCAGGTCTCGAGCGCCCGCGCCACCCACGCCGAGCTCGACACCCGCCTGCAGGAGGAACGTCGCGCCGCGGTCGAGAAGATCGCGTTGTTCGACGAGGCCCAGCGCAAGCTCGAGGAGACCTTCAAGGCGTTGTCGGCCGACGCGCTCAAGAGCAACAACCAGGCCTTCATGGAATTGGCCGGCGCATCCTTGGCCAAGTTCCAGGAATCGGCCAAGGGCGACCTCGAACTGCGCCAGCAGGCGATCGAGGCGCTGGTCAAGCCGCTCGGCGAGACCGTGTCGAAGCTCGACGGCAAGCTCGGCGAGATCGAGAAGGCCCGCGCCAGCGAATCCGGCAGCCTCGGCGAGCAGCTCAAGAACCTCGGCGCGCTCAACGACCGATTGTCGCGCGAGACCCACAACTTGGTCGACGCCCTGCGCCGGCCGAGCGCGCGCGGCCGTTGGGGCGAGATGCAGCTGCGCCGGGTGGTCGAGATGGCCGGGATGGTCGAGCACTGCGACTTCACCGAGCAGACCACGGTCAGCAGCGAGGACGGCGTTCAGCGTCCCGATCTCATCGTCCGCCTGCCCGGTGAGCGCAGCGTGGTCGTCGACGCCAAGGCGGTGCTGTCCGCCTATCTCGACGCCATCGCCGCCGACAACGAGGAATCCAAGCGCGAGCACCTGCGCACCCACGCGCGCCAACTCGCCGACCACGTCGAGAAGCTCGGCGCCAAGTCGTACTGGCTGCAATTCCAGCCCTCGCCGGAATTCGTCGTGCTCTTCGTGCCCGGCGAGGGCGTGCTGGCCGCCGCCTGCGAGCACCGTCCCGACCTCATGGAGTTCGCCACCAGCCGGCGGGTCATCCTGGCCACGCCCAGCTCGCTGATAGCGACCTTGATGGCGATCGCCTACGGCTGGCGCCAGGAGCAGGTCGCGCGCAACGCCCAGGCGATCAGCGAGCTCGGCCGCGAGCTCCACGACCGCCTGCGCGCGCTCGCCGAGCACATCGCCGCAGTCGGGGATGGCCTCGAGAAGGCGATGAAGAGCTACAACAAGGCGGTCGGCAGCCTCGAAAGCCGGGTCCTGGTCAGCGCGCGTCGTTTCAAGGATCTCGGCGCCGCCACCGGCGAGGAGATTCCGTTGGTCGGCGGCGCCGAGACCGCGCCGCGCGGGCTGACCATGGGCGGGGAGGGCTGATGCCGAGAGTCGAACCATCAACCAGGAGTAGGCCGACGTGCTGAAGCCATCGACGGACGAGGAGTGGGAGAAGTTCGGCAAGGACGACCCGTATTTCGGGGTGGTGTCCTGCGACCAGTTCCGGAAGTCCAGCCTGACCGACGCCGGCCGCGAGGAGTTCTTCCGCTCGGGTCAGCGCCACATCGACGAGGTGTTCGCGAAGATCCGCACCCACCTCGACCCCGGCTTCGCGCCGAAGCGTGCGCTCGATTTCGGGTGCGGCGTAGGCCGGCTGGTCCTGCCCCTGGCCGGGATGGTCGGGGAGGTCACCGGCGTCGACATCTCGGAGTCGATGCTCGCCGAGGCGCGGCGCAACTGCGCATCACGATCGGTGGGGAACGCGACGTTCGTGACCTCGGACGACCGCCTGTCCCAGGTCACCGGCACCTATGACCTGGTCCATACCTACATCGTCCTCCAGCACATCCCCGTGCAGCGTGGCATGCGGATCCTCGAGCGGCTCGTCGCGCTGCTCGCTGACGGCGGCGTCGGCGTCGTCCACCTCACCTACGCCAAGGCCTACGCGAACCGCAGGTTCATCCAGTTCGCGAAGAAGCACATCCCACTCGCGGTCAATCTGATCAACCTGGTCAAGGGGCGGCGGTTCTCCGCTCCGCACATGCAGATGAACACCTACCACCTCAATCAGGTATTCCTGGCCATCCAGCGATCGGGAGCGGTTGGCTGCCATTCGGAGTTCACCGACCACGGCGGGGAACTCGGGGTGACCGTGTATTTCAGGAAGCCGAAGCTGCCGTCCTGAATGCTGGCTGACTGACTGAGCTGGGTCGGACGGACACTAGGGTTCCCCAGTGTAATGCGCCAGCGGCTCCGGCCTGCCCAGGTCCTGGGCCAGGACCGGCAGGGGAGCACCGCCGGTGAACAAAGGCGCGAGATCGATCGCCGTCCAGCGCTGCCGTGAAGCCGGCCGAAGCGCGCCGCCGATCGCCAATTCGCAGCGACGGGTCGACGGTTCGAAGCACATGGCCTGGGCATTGAGCGAGGCGAGGTACGTCGCAGTCATGCAGCGCCGCAGCCAAGTGAACTCGGCGGGCTGCTGCTGCGCGAGTTCGGCGAGGCGGCAGGCGCGCTCGCCGCACGCCTTGCCGTCGTCGCTGCGCGCGCCGTTGTCGGCGACCAGCAATCCCGCGACCGGATCCGCGCGCCGCACTCCGGTCGGAGTGCGCCAGACCACGCAGGCC
>JACDEC010000127.1 GCA_013816645.1 Planctomycetota bacterium | reverse complement strand
AGCGGCTGATCGCATGGATCCACGGGGCCTGATCGGGGTCGAAGAGGCGTTTTCGCGCTATCGCCATGGCGGCATCCTCCGGAAACGAACGGGGTTACAACTGAATATTGGGTGTCTATATCTTTGTCCCCTTCTATATCTTTGTCCCCTGTCATTATGTTCATATCTCATATGCCAGTAACATATATTTCATTTGTTACCGCTTGAATATGCGAACCGCCGTTAAATGAAATATTATTATGACCGATAAGACCTTCGGCTCCTAGTTCTCTTAGAATGGGAGAACTGGAAAGCACATGCCATCGGTCAAAGCCTTCTCGGTCAGATAGCATTCCTAAATATCTCATTTCAATAATTCGACAAGAAACTAGGCGCAGACAAATCTCACCGCCGTCTTCGCCGGCCAGGGTAATAGCAACATCCGTGTTACCGTCTTCTCTCGGAAGAATGTGGATCGACAGAAGTTCACAATCGTGCAACGGCAAGGCCGAAGCTTCGGATGGGGTGTATACTTTATGCATTTATGACATCACTCCTCTATCGAACATGGGCGCTGGGTCTGGCTCCGGAAGTAGATTACGTAACCAGTCAAAGAAACCGGGCTCGCTCGATGGCACGAGAGGGTAGATACCTGGGGGCGGCGGAGCCCCGTGAGGGACGGCGGGCGGCGGAGGGATGGGAGGGGGCATAAAATTGGGATCGTCGTTTGGCCTGTGGCGCGGAATGCGTCCTAATGCCGGGTCCCACCAATGTTGATGATCGCGGCCCTGGCACCCAGGCTCACCTGGCTTAGCGCGATCGTAACGCCAGTAATCCTTCCATCGATAAGGAGTTGGCGATCTGGATGGATCATATTCCCAGCGCCCCCAGTTTGAGCCATCGGGTCCATTTCGGTTTGGGTTTGGCTGCAGTCCCTGAGGCACCCGGAAAGCGCCCGTATTTGGCAGACCACTTTGTGGAGCGGCGGTTCCCGGGGCGGGTCCAATACGCGGTGCCAGGAAGGGAGGGCGAGGCAGCGGAGGTGCAGGCGTAACCCTGGGGAAGACTCGCACGCTGAACGGCTCAAGTGAGTTGACTGGGTCTTGCGACATGAAGTCATACAGGCCCATGCGCCCTTGGATGTAGTTCCCAATCGCCTCTGAAAGCACCCGATCAAACAGCGCGGCCCAACCCTGATCCATGGACGCATGCGCCCTGAAGCGGGACATGTCGTCGTTCGCCCATGGCATGCGATTTAAGAACCGACCAAGGCCCGTGTCGTGCATGCGCGTGCGGAAGTACATCAACCCGCTTTCAGCGTCGTGGTACCGCCCGGTGAATCCATAGTTCACCACATAGCTACTCGTCGCCCTGACCGTGGTCCCATTCGCCGCAAAGATGCTCCGCTTCCCGTAGGGATCATAACGGAACCGCTCAACCACCGTCCCCGCCGGGCTCAGCATCGCTGTGACATTAAAGCTGGCATCCTGGACATAGAACTGCTTCTCATCCAACACCCCCGCTGCCGCGGTATCCCGCCAGCGCAGGACCGGCGCGTCGATGTAGCGCAGGTCCCAGACGTGCTGCTCCTTGATGGTCGACCCCTGCCGAGACTCGAGTTCTCGCCAGGCATCGTCGTAATAGAAGTCGACGGTCACGCCGCTGATCAAACGCTGCACCCGGCGGCCAAGGCCGTCGTATTGATATTTTCCAGCGCCCGGGATGTTCCTGAGGCGATTCCAGGCGTCCCAGGTGTATGACTGGCTGGTGGTCTCTGCCCCTGGCTTCGGACCGGTGAGCAGGTTGCCCGCAGCGTCGTAGGTCGGATCGAACCAGTTCGACGCCGGCGTGCCGCTGGCGATCGCGGCCCCCGCAACGTTGCCGTGGGTATTGTCGACGTCGATCTCGTTGGCGCTGTTGTGCGCCCGGGTCTGCGCCACCCAGGCGTTGGCGCCGCCGTCGGCGTCGGCCTGCCAGGTGCGCCAGTTGCCGAGCGAATCGAGCAGAGCGCCGCCGCCGGGTTCGCGCCAGCGCTGGTTGAAGGTGGTGGCCGCGTCGGCGATGGCGCCGGCGGTCAGCGTGCCGCGGTCGTAGCGGGCGAGCCGGTCGAGACCGTCGTAGGCGAACTGCTCGTCGGTGTTGGTCGGCGAGCCGGTCCAAACCCGATCGGCCGTGATCTTGCGGCTGGCGCGGTCGTAGGTGTACAACGTGCGGTCGACCTCGGTGGTGCCGGCGGTGTTGCGCCAGCGCTGATCGATGATCCGGCCGAAGCGGTCGAAGCCGCTGTCGGCGCCGCCCACGCGGTAATCGAGGGTCAGACCACCGGTGACCGCGGGATGCTCGACGCGCACCACCGTGCCGGCGCCGGCGAAGGCATACTTGGCGTCGACCACGGTGCCGCTGAGATCCTCGGCGATGCGGTCGAGGCGGTCGAGGCGGTCGCCAATGCTGGCGGCAGCGGGGTACAGGTAATGGATCACCCGCCCGTTGGGATAGGTCAGCGACACCGGGCGCACATGCTTGGCCAGTCCCCCCGTCGCCCCATCGGCGAAGCCGTAGGTGACGCCGGGTGAGGTGGTGGCGACGACGCCGACGTTGTTCTGCTGGAATTTGCTGATGGTGCCCCAGGCGCCGTAAGTCCACTTCACCTGGTTGACCACGGTCGCCGTAGCGCCGACGGCGTTGCGACTGGTGACGGTCAGCGGCCGCGACAGCGAATCGTAGGCGCCTTCGATGCGGCGGATCGCGCCGTCGACCCCGGTGCCCAGGGTGGTGACCACATCGCTGAGGAAGCGCCCGGCAGTGTCGTAGGCGATGGTGCGCACGGTGCTCCGTTGGTCGGTGCAGGTGGTCATCCGGCCGAGGCGGTCGTAGCTGCACTTCACATGGTCGGTGCCCGCCGAGGTGGCATCGACCGAGTCCGGATAGATCGTGCTGGTCGCCCAGCCCGCGTTGAGCGTAGATTCGTAGAGGTAACGTGTGTCCTGGATCTCGACTCCTTGGCCGAGGCCCTTGGCGTTATGCGCGCGCAGGGTCTGCAGGCGCCAGCCGGGCCCGAACAGGTATTCGGTGAGGCGATCGCTGTCGGTCTCGGTCTCGGTCGGCACGCCGTCGATGCGGTTCTCGACCGTGGCACGGACCCGTCCGGCCGCGTCGAAGCGGGATTCCGTTACCCGACCGAGGTTGTCGGTGCTGCGGTAGGCACGGCCGCCGGCGTCGTAGGTGATGGCGGTGGCGAGCCAATCATTGGAGGTGTTGGGCAGGCGCGGAGCGTTCTCGGCCTCGTCGGGCAGACCATCGCCGTCGCTGTCGATCAGCGCGCCGCCGGTGGACCACAGGTAGCGGGTGGCGCCATCGTCGCGGCCGTAGTCGGCGGATCCGATCGGGCGTCCGGCACGGTCGTACCAGCGCACCGCGCAGGCGAGCAGCGCGCCGTTGGCCGCCAACTCGCTGGTCGAGGCGGCGTCGTCGTCGTGGCGGCGGAAGCTGGTGGTGGCGACCGGGCGGCTCGCCAAGTCGTAGATGGTGGCGACCTGCTCGATAACCTTGTCGCCGGACACGCTGGCGGCGTCGGTGTAGGTGGTCTCGGCGTCGTCGACGCTGATGTAGCTGCGCACCTGTCGGCCGGCGCCGTCGTAACGCTGCTTGCGCAGCAGTTGGTTGGCGCTGCGCGTCTTGACCACGTTGCCGCGGCGGTCGTACCACTGCACGGTCTGCAGCTTGTCGGCGACTGTGCCGGTGGCGGGATCGACCTCGTACACCGCCGTGCGCCAGGGCCGGCCGCGCTCGTCGCATTCGGACTCGCTCTTGCCGCGCAGCTCGGCCGCGGCGGGCACGAAGTCGAGATTGGCGTCGGCGAAGGTCTCGCTCAGGGTGACGCAGCCCTCGTTGTCGTAGGTGCGGCGCACCGCGACGTTGTCCGGACCGCGGCTGACGGTCAGGCGGTGGCGGAAGTCGTAGCGGTGGTGCGTGGAGTAGCTCGCGCTGGCGTTGGCGAAGGCGATGCTGCTGGTGAGCATCCCGTCACCGACCAGGTCGAGGTCGTAGTGCTGCTCGAGCACCTTCTCGACGTTGGTGCCGGCGGTGTTGGTTGGCGACCAGAACCCGCTGGTCGGGGTGTCGTCGGTACCGGTCCAGCGGCTCACCAGGCGGTCCATGCCGTCGTACTCGAGGCGGGTGATCGTGCCCTGGGCGTCCTGGACGCGGGCCTCGCGGCCGCGCTTGTCGTAGAAGTACCCGGTGCGGTAGAAGTGGGTATTGAGCGTGCCCAGGCTCGCCGCCGTGGTGTAGCTCAGCCCGGCGAGATCGATATAGGTGTCGCGGTTGACCACCCGGCCGCCGTTGTCGAGGTGCTCGCGCTCGACCGACCACAGGCCCGAGATCGCCTCGGTGCCGGTCGGTTCGCCGCCGGCGATCGCGGGGGCCGCGTCCATGGTCAGACGCTCGCGGTAGGAACCGAGCCGGTCATCACGCGACACTATGGTCGGGCCAGTCGGCCGATTGGTCGCCGGATTCCAGGCGGGATAGCTGCGCACTTCGAATTGGGCGTCGCGATAGACGGTGTAGCTGGCGGTGCCGTCGGGATCGATGCGCCGCGTGGTGCGCCCAAGCAGGTCGAGACGATACTCGGTGAGCAGGTGCAGAGGCGGGGCATCGAGAGACGTGAACTCCCAGCCCTCGGGCAGCCCGGTGAAATCGCTGGAACTAAGGGTGGCGACGGCGGTGATGGATTTGCTCACACTACCGGTGGCGAGATCGCGCTCCGAGTAATGCAGATAACCGCCGCCATCGCGACGCCACCGTACGTTCCCGAACAGGTCGTAGACTTCCGTCTCGCTGACCGAGACGCCGTAGCCATTCTGAGAGGTCGGAACCATTGGGTAGGTTACGGTACGGCTCAACGGCCGATTCGAGGATCCTTGCCAGGTATAGGTATAGGCCGTCACCCGCGCGCCGGTTCCGTTGCTGTTGCGGTAGGTCGTAGTCTGCGCAGGCAGGTAGATCGTTGCGCCCGTTCCGTCTGTATGCGCGATGTAGGTGATATCCTCGATCGGCACCAGCGTTGAAAGTTCACCGTTGCGAACACCGCGACGCTTGACGTAACCGATGACATCGCCAGCCGTGGTGGTGGTCGCCGTGGTCGCGCTCCCGTACTCGAGAGTCTCGATGAGGCCCACGGCGTCAGCGACGAAGCGGAATGCGCCCTCATGAGGACCCATCAGATCCGCTATGGTTTCAGTATAGCCGGTCATCGCCGACGGATGCACTGTCCACAACAGGCGCCCAACCGCATCATAGCGATAGGCGGTAATCCACTCCTTCGCGGTCGACTGTTCGCGCCGGACCTCCAACACGGGCTGGCCACCCGCATTCGAAAACGTGATCGTGCGGTCGTTGTCGGTATCAATGGCGTCGGTGCCGTCCGGCAGCAGTTCCGTGGTCATGGTGCGCCAAGTATTCGAGTCGGCGGGATGGGTGCTGGTGACGTAGCTGTACTTGAACATGCCCTGACCAGTCGACCCACTGCACGTGCAGCCCGCGCCGAGTTCTCGCTTGGCGGAAACGCGATTCGACGCGTCGTACTCGAAGTAGAGGTCAGCGAAGGCCTCGGCCTGGGCATCGGAACAAGCCATGGGGTCGACAGTGGCGGCCAAACGATCGTATTGCCGTCCCCGCACCACCGAGCGGATCTGAGTCAAGCCGACGCGGTAATAGCGATACAGGGTGCGATCGAGGGTCGCGCCCGCAGCATCCTTCACCGTCGCGCGCGCGACCTGGCCAGCGCCCCCGCCTTCATCCGCGCCGCCCGTGCCCGTGTAATAGTCGTAGACGATCTCGCGCACCACCGAGGTGGCCGCGCCATTGACGATCTCGAAGCGTACGGACTGGATCATGCCGTCGTTGACGCCCCCCACGATGTACGCGTAGACCCACGCCTGGGTGATACCCGCGCCGGCATCGACTCGCTCGACCCGCACCGGGTTCGCGCCGACATACTGGATGGCGGTCGCGTCACCACCGGCGGCGATGAACTGCTTGAGCTTACCGCGGATCGCGATGTCGACCGTCGTCTCGGTACCATAAAAGATGGACACATTGCCCTTGGTGTCCTCGAAGCGGCGGTCGCCGCTCGGCAAGGTGACGATGCGCTCACTATTGTGTCGCGTCGACTTGCCAGCGGCATCGAACGCGAAGGCCTTGGAACCGGCGCCTTTGACCACGGTCACCCCTGATTCGGCACGCAGCGACGGGAATTCCTCGACGGTCCATTTGGGGGTGAGCGTAGCGTCAACGCCAACGGTCTGATTCGACCACACCAGCCGGTGGCCCCAACCGCCGAACCCAGCGCCGATGATGCCCTGTTCGACGACATTGACCGATCCGGTGGCGGGATTTACTGAACCACTACCGCTATTTCCCGGGGTGGTCGCAGCGCCCGCGGCCGAAGAGCCAGCCCCTGCAACCGGGCTCGCCGGCGGACAATCGATCGGTCCGCAATCAGATCCTGGAATATCCGGTAACGGTGCTCCCCCGCTTCCACCGCTGCCACAATTGCCCCCAAAAGTGGCTTCACCAAAGTTCATCTCACCAGGTGAGCCTTCGTACCCTTTGAGTGGTCCCGATGTTCCTGAGAGCACACCGCCTGCATCCGAAATCGCAGGGTTTGAGCTGTCTCCCGTCGACAGCATGATCAGATTGAACGACCATTGGTTCGTATCATGGTCAATTCCGAGTGAGCACGCATTGCCCGGGTCCCCAGGGCAATCCCATATCCAGCCGCAAGAATTCGTCTGCTCATTGTAGGTATAATTATTAAATATCCATGCTCCATTCATCATGGTCAATTCTGAGCCAGCGAAGGAGCAGGTCGGAGACCCTCCATGATTTGACGGGCAAACCGAGCCAGACAGTGGAGCAAACAATGCGGCGAGCACGATAACGATCAGGAACAACTGGTGCATGAAGACTCCGGGGTGGGCGGGTGTAGGTTGCAGCCCAGGCCGGTCAATGCCTAAAATCGGGACAGGGCGTTTAGATTTCAACCCCCTTCTGTGCCGTTCTTGGCTACCGCGCCCCCTCCAGCCGCACTTTTTCCCCCCGCGCCCATTCCCGCCACTGCGCCTCCGGCGCCCGCTCCACAATCGCATCCAGATGCGCCACCGTGCCATCATCCGTCATCCGCTCAGTCACCGATATCAGCGCAATCGCCTTGATCGCCCCGAGATGCCCCGGCTGCACTTCCAACGCCGCCTTCGCCGCCTCGATCGCATCAGCATGCTTGCCGCCACGCTCGAGCGCGATCGCCAGATTGACGCGCGGTTCGGGATGGCCGGGCAGCAGCTTGCGCGCCCACTGGAACTCCTCCGAGGCGTCGTAGAGCCGGTCCTGCTCGAGCAGCAGCACGCCGAGGTTATTGTGCGCGGGTCCGTGGTAGAGATCGAAGCCCAGGGTCTCGCGCAGCAGCTGCTCGGCATCCTTGCGATCCCCGTCCGCCAGTTCGGCCAGCGCCTTCTGGTAGGTGGCTTCGGCCTTGTGGATGTCGCGGCGCTGCTGGGCGTCGGGGGCGTAGGGCCCGCGCGCGGTCGCGCCGCATCCGGCCAGGCCGAGGACCGCGACGGTTAGGGCCAGCAGGACGAGGACGGTCAGCGGCGCGCGGGTCATGGTGGATCCTCGAGGTACGGCGCGTGGAGCAGCACGCTAACCGTGTAGCGGTTGCTGTCGAGCGCAGCGCCGGCCGGCTGTGCGCCGGGCGCCGCCGCGTGGTGGGCGCACTGCAGTTCGGCGATGCGCCAGGGATTGCCCGCGGCGCGGAAGGCGGTCAGCCAGGCGCCGAGATCGGCCGGGCTCAGCTGCGCCAGGGTGACCAGCACGCTTTGCAGG
>JACDEC010000126.1 GCA_013816645.1 Planctomycetota bacterium | reverse complement strand
GTGCAGGTCGCTGCCGATGCCGCGCGCCGACGCGGCGATCTCGCCGGTGCGCACCGAGGACAGGTTGAGGATCACCGCGACCGGGTGCGCGGTCTTGGTCGCCGCGTCCTGATTGGACATCGGCGTGGCCATGATCAGGTAATCTGCGCCGACCAGCCGGCCGCGCTCGGCGATCTGCGCGGGATCGAAGGCGCCGTCGTTGGCGCGATCGTGTTCGTCGCGGACCTCGCCGAGCTGCTGGCGGTTGACCAGGGTCAGTCCGGGCGTGCCGACCAGCGCGTTGACCACCGACTCCATGAAATCTCCGCGGTTGACCGCGGGATTCTGGTCGCCGGCGATGTCGTCGCGCGCGACCTGCTCATCAATCTTGGTGCCCCAGGCGTTGCGCAGCTCCTTCACCGACACCGGACGGGCGTGCACATAGGCCTTGATCGGCGCGGTCTGCGCCGGAGCCGCCGGCTGTCCCGCCGGTTCGATGCGGTGGTCGTAGACCGGCGCCTGCGCCGGAGCCGGAGCGCGCGTCCCGGCGGGCGCCGGCGGGATCACCACCGGTGCGAGCGGCTTGCGCTCGGCGTCGTCGCCGCAGGCGGCGAGCGCGAGCAGGGTGGCGGGAATGGCGAGATCACGGATGCGCATATATCTCTTTCTGTCTGTCGTTTCAGCGCGCCGCAGGCGCGCTGCCAGATGCAGTCCTTCGTGGGGGGCAGGTGGCGATCTCCGATCGACACCGTTGGTTGGGGGCCGGTGGCCCCCAACCAACAGCTACTGATGGTCCTCGAACTTCCGCACCTCGATGTGGAACTTGCGCGCCGCGTCGTTCATGGCGATCGCGCTGTAGGTCTCGTTGGCGCCGCCGGACAGCGAGATCCGCTTCCACGGCGTCTCGTCGCCGGTGCTGAAGCCCTGGGCGTCCTTGAACACCGCGCGCACGCCGATGATCAGCTGATCGCCGGAGTTGTTCTGCAGGGTGCAGCGCACGCGCATGCGGCCTTCGGCGGTGTAGTCCGCATCGGCGAGTCCCACGTAGACGTCCTCGGACAAGCGGGTGTCGGCGAACACCACCTGATGCTGCTGGGTCGGGGCGGTGCCGCTCGGCGCGGCGTGCGGGCGGTTGTCGCAGGCGCCGGCAGCGAGCAGGGCGAGGCCGAGGACCGGGAGGAGGAGGCGGCTCATGGGGTGTCTTTCGGTTGGAGCTGTGGATCGGAGGTGAGGCCGGGAAGCGATTCCTGCGCCGGGGGCACCGGCGGGATAGGCGGGATGGGCGGAGGAGGCGTCGGTGCGCGATGCGGACCGGAGCGCACGTAGACCAGCCGGTTGCCCTCGGCGGGCACCTCAAGGTCGCGTAGCACCACGGTCTGGCCGGGGATCACCGCGCCGGAGCGGTCGATGAACTCGATGACCACGTCCTGGCGACCGGGCGGCAGGCGCGCGGGCAATACCTGGAGGGTCGCGGGCAGCAGTTCGAGGCAGCGCACGTCGGCGTCGGGCTTGGACAAGGCGGACAGGGCGCCGGCGAGCAGACCGACGCCGGCGATGACCGCGCCGGCGGCCTGAGTGTCGCGATCGCGGCTGCTCATCACCGCCAACCCGACGTAGGTCAAGCCGACCGCGGCTTCGCCGGTGCCGGCCTTGAACACCGCCTTGCCGCGGTTGATCGCATCCATCGCCCGGCCACCGCGGGTCGACGCCTGATGGAACACGTCTTCGAGCGGCACCGGCGGATCGAGCGTCACGCCGCCGGCGGAGACCCGCGCCCGCGCTTCGACGACGGTGTCGCCGGGGCGGATGCGGCAGAACTCGCCGTACTGGCCGACCCGGTACTTGACCGGCGCGCGGCCCAGGGCGGTGATCACCAGCAGGTTGCACGCGGCCAGACGCTCAGCGTCGAAGAATTCGTCGGCGACCGCCGGGTACCCACGCGCGGTCAGCTTCGCCGCCTGCTTGCGGGCGTCGGCGAAGGCGGCCTTGGCGAGGTCGCTCTCACCGACGCGCAGGTGGCACATGCCGACCATGAAATGGGCGAAGGCCGAGTCGCACTTGAAGAAGTCGGGGTCCTTGGCGAGTTGCTCGCGGCCCTCGGGCGTCTTCTCGTAGGCTTCGCGGATCTCGCCGGCGTAATCCTCGCGGATCGCGTGATTGAAGCCGGCCATCGCATCGAAGACCGCGGCGCGCCCGGGTTTGGCGTACTCGGCGAGACCGTAGTACGCCAGCACCAGCATGCGTTCGTAGGGATGACCGCGGAAATATGCCGACGCTTCGGAACCGAAGGTGCTGCCCGCGACGGTCTCACCGGTCGAGCGGCTGAAGTCGGCGAATGCGTCGACCGCCTTGCGCAGGAATATTGCAGCGTCTGGATCGCCGGCCTCGAAGGCGCACATCCCCAGGCGCATCAGCTCCAACGGCTGATCGCGCTCGGGGCCCTCGCCCTGCACGCGGCGCTTCTGCTCGGTGAATGCCGCCGAGTAGTCGCCGGCGTGGAACAACGGCAGCGCGCGCGGCGGCTCGCGCCGTCCGCAGCCGGCACCGGCGAGCGCGATGGCGAGGATCAGGCACGACCAGCGCCGCGCTGACACGCTCGCGTCCGGACTAGCGGTAGACGGCGCCACGCTCGGCGACGCGCTTCTGTTCGTAGAGGTCTTCCCAGACGATCTCGGACGACTGCGAATCGACCAGGCGGAAGGCGTAGACCAGGTAGGTGGACTGCCCGGCTTCGCTCGTCTTGGAGAGCGAACGGATCTCGCCGGTCATGAAGAAATCGGCGCCGCTGAGCGCCTTGGCCGAGGAGCGTGTGACCTCGCCGCGATCCATGGCTTCCTTCTCGCGGCGGATGGCGTCGACGTTGGCGCGATCGAGGAAGCGCAGGCGCCCGCGCGCGGACTGGTTGAGCTGCGCGCGCATCTTGGTGAGCAGCAGATCGGCGTCGATGCGCTGGGTGACGTCGTTGACGCGGTTGTCGACGCTCAGCAACGCCACACGCGGCGCCTTCGCCGCGCCGGCGACCTCCTCGACCTCGAGGATGGTGCGGCAGAACTGGTCGCACATCGCGCGCACATCGCCCGACTCGGTACCGGTGCCGCCGACCACGTCGTCATGGTCGGGGTCCACGCGCCCGTAGGACTGCGAGCGTTCGCCGCAGCCGGTGACGAGGACGGCCGCAAGGGCCGCGAGGCAGGTCAGGAAGCGCAGGTTCATGGTCGCCTTTCGATGGGCTGGGACACGGATGACGCTAACCGAGACGTAATGAGGAGTCGATGAGCTCTCAGTTGGGGGAGCCGCAGCAGGCGGCCTCCCCCAACGAACGCGCCTCCGGCGCTGCCCCCTGGGAACGACTGGGCCTGGGCGACCAGACGGCCGCGAGGAAGCTCAACAGAAAGCCTCGAAGGCCTTCTTGAACGCCTCCGCGATCTGCTCGGGATGCCGCCCTTCGATCTGGTGGCGGTGCAGCATCCACACGACCTCGCCGTCCTTGAGCAGCGCCGCGCTCGGGGAGGACGGCTGATATTCGGCGAAGTAGCCGCGCGCCTTGGTGGTGGCCTCCTTGTCGACGCCGGCGAACACCGTGACCGCCTGGTCCGGCTTCTTGGCGGCCTTGGCCAGCGCCATCGCCAGGCCGGGCCGAGCTCCGCCAGCGGCGCAGCCGCAGATGCTGTTGACGTAGACCAGCGCAGTGCCGGGCTTGGCCAGGGCCTGATCGACCTCGCTCGGCGTCTTGAGTTCGGTCAGACCGATCTCATGGCACTCTTCGCGGATCGGTTCGGTCAGTTCGGCGGGGTACATTGCGACTCCTGGGGTCTGGCATCCTAGGCCGGGCCCTTGCCAGCCAAGGGGCCAGGTGGCGCAGCCTTGCGCATGCGCCACCCGCACCACCAGGGACTTACGATGCGCTCGCCGTCCCGGCGTTGCCCATGACGCCGGCCAAGGCGAACTCGATGCCTTCGACCAGCGCCGTCCAGCTGGCGGCGATGATGTTCTCGCTGACCCCGACGGTTCCGAAGGTCTGGCCGTGCCAGCGCCACTCGAGCAGGGTGCGGACCTTGGCCGCGGTGCCGTCGCCGCTGTCGACCACCCGCACCTTGTAGTCGATGAGCTGCAGGTCGGCGAGTTGCGGGAAGCTCGGTTCGAGCGCCGCCCGCAAGGCGTGCGACAGGGCGTCGACCGGACCGTGGCCCTCGGCGACGCACAGCCTGGCCTGACCCTGCACGGTCAGCTTGACCGTGCCTTCGACCAGTTCCGGTTCGTTGGCGCCACCGGTGCCCAACCCATGCACGCGGTACCACTGGAGCTGGAAAGGCGAGGTGTGCCCGCCGACCAGCCGGCGGACCAGCAGGTCGAAGCTGGCGTCGGCAGCTTCGTAGCTGTAGCCCGCGTTCTCGCGCGCCATGACCTCGTCGAGCACGCGCTTGACCAGCGCGGTGTCCTTGAGCTCGCCGTAGCGGTCGGCGAGCTTGGCCTGGACGTTCGAGCGCCCGGACAGCTCGCTGATCAGGATGCGCCGGGTGTTGCCGACGTGCTCGGGCGGGACGTGCTCGTAGGTCGCGCTATGGCGTTGCACCGCGCTGACGTGGATGCCGCCCTTGTGGGCGAACGCGGCCCGGCCGACGTAGGGCTGACCTACGGGACCGATGACGTTGATGCGTTCCCAGACCAGCCGGCTGAGTTCGGTGAGGTGCACGCGGTTGCCCTCGGGCAGGCAGCGGTAGCCCAGCTTGAGCTCGCAGTTGGCGATCACCGTGGTCAGGTCGACGTTGCCGCAGCGCTCGCCGACGCCGTTGATGGTGCCCTGCACGTGCTCGCAACCGGCTTCGATCGCGGCCAGGGTGTTGGCGACGGCGAGGCCGCCGTCGTTGTGGACGTGGATGCCGAGCCGCGCCGCGGGCAGGCGCGCGCGCACGGCGGCCACGCCTTCGGCGATCTGCGCGGGCAGCGCGCCGCCGTTGGTGTCGCAGAGGATCAGCCGTTCGGCGCCGGCCTCGTGCGCGGCGGCCACGGTCTGCAGCGCGTACTCGGGATTGGCGCGGTAGCCGTCGAAGAAATGCTCGGCGTCGTAGAATACCGGTCGGCCGCTCGCCGTGCGCAGGTAGGTCACGCTGTCGCGGATCATCTCGAGGTTGGCTTCGAGCGGCACGCGCAGCGCTTCGCGCACATGCAGGTCCCAGGTCTTGCCGAAGATGGTGATGATGTCGGCGCGGGCGGCGACCAGCTTCTGGAGATTGGGATCCTGATCGGGCGCATGCTTGGCGTGGCGGGTCGATCCGAACGCGGCCAGCTTCGCGGTGGTGCGCTTGAGCGCGCCGACCTCGGCGAAGTAGGCTTCGTCCTTGGGATTCGAGCCCGGCCAGCCGCCCTCGATGAAGGCCACGCCGAGCCAGTCGAGCGCCTGGGTCAGCGCCAGCTTGTCGGCCAGGCTGAGGTTGACGCCCTCGCCTTGCGATCCGTCGCGCAGGGTGGTGTCGTAGATCTCGAGGGAGCGGGTCATGGAGGTCTCGCGGGTCGCTGCTGGGGTTGGGGCTGAGGCCGAGCGGAAATGCAACGGGCCACCTGCGTTCTCGCAAGTGGCCCGGTCGGTTACCCGATCGACATGCGAGCGCGCGGTCGGCTAGGAGCCGATGATAATTCGCCCGATCAGGAGGAATGCGGCGCGGGGCATGGGCGGGGTTTTATCCAACCGCGACCGCGTTCAACCGCGAAATGACCCGACTATGACGGCCATCGCGCAGCGCTCCGGCATCGCGGTCGACGGCAAGGCCTGGGGCCAGACGTAGTCGGCCTGCGCGTCGGTCCAGCCGTAGCGGCTGTACCAGGCGCGATCCTTGCGCAGCAGCATGGCCCGGTGCGAGGCATGGAAGGCATCGTCGCCCAGCCAGTGCGGCATCAGCCAATCGATGTCGTCGCTGGCGCCCGCGGCCAGGCGCACGCGCAAACGCTCGGGGATTGCCGGCACCTCGGCGAGCGTCAGCAGGATCTTGCCTTCGCAGGTATCGGCGAAGCCGCGTTCCCGCCAGGCGCGGCAGACTTCGCGCCCATAGGCGGCGAGGGCGAGCGGGTAGTGACGCCACATCGCGACCACGGGATGGTAGCGCCATCCGTACGATGGCAGGGCCAGGGCGCGCATGACCTGGTAGGCCTCGACGCGCTGCTTGCCCAGGCGTCGATCGTCGAGGGCTTCGGCCGAGCGGCGGAAATCCGGGTAGGGCAGGAAGGTCTGCATGCGCGGTAGGGTAGTGCGCACCGCAGAGGTACGCGCGTCGTAGGCCACGACCTTGGGCGCACCCTACCAGCACCCAGTGATGCGAGCCGCGGTAGAGGGCCGATGCGGTCGACATTCCGTGGGCGACGCCTCGGCTGTACCTGCGGCGCGGAGCGCCACCATGCCAGCGATGTCCACCGACTACGCGATCCGCACCGCCCTCCCCGAGGATCGCGAAGAACTCGGCGACCTGATCGACGCCGCGTTCGTCCAGGATGGATTCCGCTGCCGCGCACGTCTTCCCCACCTGTTCACCGCCGAGCGCATCGGCGAGCACCGCGTCGCCTCGGCTGACGGGCGCCTGGTCGGCTGCGTCGGTTGCTATTCCGTCGAGCTGCGCGTCGACGGCATGGCCTTCACCGCGGCCGGAATCGGACAGGTCGTCACCGCTCCCGCGCAGCGCGGTTCGGGGGTCATGCGCCAGCTGATGGAAGCGACCTGCGCGCACGCCGAGGACTTCGACCTGCTCTGGCTGCACGGCGACCACCAGCGCTACGCGCGCTTCGGCTTCGCGCCGGGCGGCCTGACCTGGGAGATGGACACCGCGCATCGCTACCTGCCCGCGGCGCCAGGGAGCACGCGCCAAGCAACGTCTGCCGCTGACTGGCGGCTGGTCGCCGCAGCAGCGCGGCGGCAGCGCGTCCATCTCGAAGTCGCCGACCAGGACTTCGCCGAGATCATGCGCGCTCGCGACTGCAGCGCCTGGCTCGGCGACGGCGCTGTGGCGATGAGCTACCAGGGCGCCCACCGCATCGTGCTGTGCGATGGCGAACCTGAAGCGCTGGCGGGTCTGTTCGCCGACATCCTCGCCGACATCCAGCGGGGCGATCCGGCCCGCCAGACGCTGAACGTGCGCCTCGATCCCGCCGATGCGCGCACGCCTGCACTGCTGCGCTGTTTCCAGCACGACGTGCGCGGTCTGCCCAGCGGCAGCTTCCGCGTCGGCTCTGCGCGTACGCTGGCAGCCAAGCTCACCGCGCTCGCGCACGCGGCCGGCGACATTGAGCGCGCGCAGCTGATCTCGCGCGCGTTTGACGTCGCGTATGGCGACGACTACGCGCGGGCGCAGCGCGTGTTCGGACTCAGTCCTGGATGGGCGGGGTGGGCGTCGCCGACTCAGGCGTGCCTGCTGCCGCTGAGCCTGCCGCCTGGCTCCTGGGTGTAGCCGACTCGTCGTATCGGCGGGCGCTGGCGCCCTTCAGCCGTGGACCAGGCCGGGGCCGTCCTCGTCGATGCCGGTGACCTTGACCGTCAGTTCGGTGGCCAGCCAGTTGTTGAGCGAATCCTGGATGAACTGCAGGGTGCCGCCGATCGATGACGAGCACGATCCGCACGCGCCGTGGTACTGCACCGACAGCTCCTGGCCCGCGAGGTCGACGAGGTCGATGCCGCCGCCGTCAGAAGCCAGCGCCGGGCGCACGTGCTCGTCGAGCACCGCTTCGATGCGACGGACCTTCTCGAACAGGCCGATGTCGGTCCACGGCAGTTCGCGCGCGGTGCCAGGGGCGGCGGTCGCCAGCGCGGCGCCGGGCTTGGCGCCGTGCAGGCGCTCGTCGGCCTTGACCAGCACGTAGTAAGGCTTGTCGCGATCGTCGCCGAGGGCCAGCGCCGGCGCGCCAGGATCGTCG
>JACDEC010000616.1 GCA_013816645.1 Planctomycetota bacterium | reverse complement strand
GCGTCGGGGTGCTCGGGGCGGCTGGCGTTGACGATCCGCGCGATGTAGCCGGCGACCGCCGCGGGCAGGACGATGCGCTTCACCGCCGCGAGCAGGCGCAGCAGGCGGGCGGCGTCGGTCACCGCCGCGGGCGTCGCGGGACGGCCGTCCGGGCGTTCCATCAGCAGCTTGATCAGCGTGTCGGTCGACACGCCGGTGACCGTCGCCTTGATCGCGAAGCGGTCGAGCTGGGCTTCGGGCAGCGGATAGGTGCCGTCGAGCTCGACCGGGTTCTGGGTGGCGAGCACGAAGAACGGCTGGGGCAAGGCGTGGGTGTTGTCGAGCACGGTCACGCAGTGCTCCTGCATCGCCTGGAGCAGCGCCGACTGGGTCTTGGGGCTGGCGCGGTTGATCTCGTCGGCGAGCACGATCTGGGCGAAGATCGGGCCGGGCCGGAAGACCAGCTCGCGGCCGCGCTGCGGGTGCTCCTGGATGATGGTCGTGCCGGTGATGTCGCCGGGCAGCAGGTCGGGCGTGAACTGGATGCGCTTCCAGGCCAGTCCGCTGAGCGCGGCCAGGCCCTTGACCAATTCGGTCTTGCCCAGGCCGGGCAGACCTTCGAGCAGGACGTGACCGCCGGCGAGCATCGCCACCACCACCAAGCGGTTGAGCGGTCCCTGGCCGAGGATCACCTGGTCGAGCCCGGCGACGAGCGCGGCGGCTTCGGCCTGGAGCCCGGACAACTCGGTATCGGGCATCAGGGCAGCGACGGTGTTCATGGGTTTCCTGCGGGCGCTCGGGAAGGAGTGACATCGCGCTGCGCGCGCGGGACCGTCGATGCATACCAGATCAGCGCCACGCCGGCCACCCCGAACACCGAGTACTCGGTGGGGAATCCGAACAGCCAGTGCGGATGCCAGGTGGCGACCGCCGGCGTCAGCTTGGCCCAGCCGTAGTGCGGATTGAGCGCGAACCACAGCAGGTCCTCGATCACCCAGAAGAGCATGATGCAGCCCAGGATGCGCGCCTCGAGGCGCAGCGACCAGGTGCCCAGCGCGACGATCGGGAAATGGAAGAGCAGGGCGATGAACGGGAAGACGAAGGCGTGGTAGCCGGTCATCGCCCGTCCACCCCAGAAGATGTCGAGCAGCCAGTGCTCCTCGACGCGCCAGGTCGGCAGCGTCGAGCCCCAGCCGCCCGCGCCTTCGATCTGGATCTCGACCTCGGCGAAGAGCAGCGCGGCGATGGCGGTGAAGGCGAACGCCGCCAGGCCATGGCGCCAACCGCTTGTGCGCGCTTCGCTTGTTGTGCGCGCTTCGCTTGTTGTGCGCGCTTCGCTTGTTGTGCGCGCTTCGCTCATGCCCGCCCCGTTTCCGCCGCGGCGTGACCGCGCAGCACGACCTGGAGGACGTCCCACGCCGCCCCCGGCTTACCGAGTCGGCGCGCGTCGGCGGCCATCGCGCGCAACCGTTTCGGATCGGCGAGCAGCTGGCGCACCCGGTATTCGAGCCCGGCGGCGTCGTAGGCCATCAAGGCCGCGCCGTGTTCGAGCAGGAAGGTCGCGTTGCGCTCCTCCTGACCGGGGATCGGCGAGATCACGATCAGTGGCAGCCCGACCGCCAGGCATTCCGCGGTGGTCAGCCCGCCGGGCTTGGTGATGGCGAGATCGGCGCAGGCCATCACCCGCTCGATGGTCTTGGTGAAACCCTGGGGAAACAGCCGTCCGGGGTGGCGCTTGGCCAGCAGCGCAAGACGCGCGAGCAGCGCCGCATTCTTCCCTGCCAGCGCGATGACCTGGAGGTCCGGCGCCGAGCGCAGCACGCGTTCGGCGAGCTCGTCGATCGCCCCGACGCCGAACCCGCCCGACATCATCAGCAGCGTGGTGCGCGCGGGATCGATGCCGAGTTCGGCGGCGCAGACCGTCCGCTCGAGCCGCTCGGCGAACACCGGCATGATCGGGATGCCGGTGGCGTGCACCGCCGACTTGGCGAGGCCGCGGTCGCGCATCCGCCAGGCGATCTCGGCGTCGGCGGCGAAGTAGCCCGCGAGGTGATCGTGGATCCACATGCCGTGGACATCGTAGTCGGTGACCTGCACCCACACCGGCCGGTCGAACTGTCCGCGGCGGGTCAGCCGCGAGAGCAGCTGCGCGGGCAGGAAATGCGTGCAGATCACCGCGTCGGCGTCGAGTTCGCGCAGCCGCTTGATCAGCTTGCCGGTGTTCATCCGCTCGACCGCCTGGCGCAGCCGGGTGATCAGGCCGCTGGCGCGCGGTGTGTCGGTGCCGCGGTACAGCGAGCCCCACAGCGATGGCGCGAGGTCGACCAGCGTGAGGTACGACTCGGCGTAGAGCTTTCGGAACAACCGGGGCACCAGGTCCATGACATCGATGTGCACAGTGGTGACATCGCGGCGGTGGAGGGCGGCGGCGGCGGCGAGCGCCTGGGCGGCGCGCACATGGCCGGCGCCGGCCGAGACGCTGAGCAC
>JACDEC010000125.1 GCA_013816645.1 Planctomycetota bacterium | reverse complement strand
TCGCCAACCTGCTCGCTGAGCAGGTCGCACCGGCTCAGCCGCAATCGGCGCGCAGCTCGTCCGACACCGCGGCGACCATGGCGGTGTCGCTCAATGAACGGTCGCCCGATGCCACCGCCGCCACCATGGCGCTGCCCGCGCAAACGTCGCCCGAAGCCGAACTGACCGCCATGACCATGGCCGGGGTGCGCGCCGCCGGCGTCGGCGTCGAAGGGGACTTCGCCTCGGCGCTGGCCGGCGAATGGGTGGTGCTGGCGCCCGCGGAATCCAGCGACGCCGCCCAGGTCATGCTCTTCGCCAAGACCAAGCTGATGGTCGGCAAGCTGCGCGAGCCCCCTGTCGACCTGCCGCTGCGCAATTTTCCCGTCGCGGTGCACAAGGACGCCTGCCAGCGCGTCAGCCGGCAGCACCTCGCCGTGCGCTATGATGGCATCCTCGACGGCATCGTGCTCGAGGACCTCGGCGGGGCCAACGGCACCATGCTCGACGGCATGGTCGTGAAAGGCGGCGCGCCGCATCCGCTCGAGGCGGGCCAGCAGAGCATCCTGGTTGTCGCCGGCGTGGTCACCCTCTGGCTCAAGCCGATCCGACGCGCCAGCCCGGTGGTCGCCGCGCTCCCCGGCGCGCCGATGTCGGCGGGCAGCGCGGTCTGCGGCATCGAAACTTCGCACGGTCTGGATGCGTTGGTGATGACCCGCCCGGAGAATCGGCCAGAGGCGGCCTATGCCATGGTGCTGCGCCGTCTGACCATCGGCGGACCAGGTTCGGAACTCCCCTTGGCCGGGGCGCGCACCCACGCCGCGATCGAAGTCGGGATGTATGGTGGACGCTGGTTGTGGCGGGTGGCGGGCAAGGCCGCGGCCTGGCGGCCGCTCGCCGACGGGACCGAGGTCGATTGCGGTGGCCGCAAACTGGTGGCGCGCGCGGGAGCCTACACCGCCTTCGATTGATCTCCGGTCGGAGCGATCGCACCCCCGGAGATGACCGAGAATTCCACCTCGACCGCGTCGGCCACCAGGCGCGTGCCGGTCACGGCGATCGCCACCGGCCCCACGCGCACATCGCCGCCGAGATCGCAGCGATCGAGCGCGAGGTCGACTCCACCGACGGTGACGCGCAGGCGACCGCCCGCGAGCGCGGCCTGGGCGCCGAAACGCCGGGCGAGGTTGCCAAGCGACTCGCGATCGAGGGTCAGACGGGACATGGCGCATCTCCTGGGGTCGAAGGGTAGTCGTGGACGGTGAAGGCGCAGACCAGCGCCGACGCGGTCGCATCGAGTGTGATGCGATCGATCCGGCACCACGTCGGCCAACCGATGTCGCCGAGCGCGATCGCGAGGCGGCTGTCGCCGCACGAGCGCAGCCCAGCACGCGCGCCGAGCGCATCGACCAGCCATTGCGCGAGCAGCCTGCCCCCGCCCAGGTGCTGGGCCGCGGCGAGCAGCGCACCGGTCACGCCATCGATGGCGACGAGGTAGCGCACCTCCAGCACCTGACCGTCGAGCACCGTCGCAAAGAGACGCACGGCCGCGTCGCAGCGCGGCAGCCACGTCGACAACCGCAGGCCGGTCAGCACCACATGCAGGTCTTCGCCATCGATGCGGCACGCGACACGCTCGGTGCGCGCGCGCAGGCGCGGCGCCAGCAGGCGCTCGACATCGCTCAGCGCCAGCACCAGGGTCGACACGCTCATGCGCCCACCCTAGCAGCGTGTACGCCACAGCCATGCCTGGTGACCGGCGCCGGAACGGTGTGCTAGAATGACCGCACATCGTCGAGGACCATCATGCCTACACCCATTCGCCAGGGCCTTGCCCTCATCGCCATCACTGTTGCACTCGGGGGCTGCTACCAGAGCTCCACCCATGTTCCCGATGGACAGGCCCCGGACATCCCGCGCGGCCGCCAGAACGGCGGGTCGGGACCCAGTGGTGCGCCCGGTGTGGACGCGCCCGATCGCAGCGACACCGCGCCCAGCGGTGCGACGTCGCCGCCCGCCGCCGCACCAGCGCCCGGAGATCGCTGAGGCGGGTGCGACCCCGTACACGATCAGCGAAACATACCCAACGTCACTGTCGGACACCGTATAATGAACCTGTCGGCGCGGAGCAGGTTTCGCAGGTTTTTACCGGCTCCTAACCGCTGGCCCCACAGATCTGCGTGTGGGCGGAGGCCACCCCCTCGGGGGTGGCCTCATTTTTTTGGCTCTCATGCAGATCGGCAGACAGCTTGACGGGGTCTGTATGATCCCGCATGCCCGTCCAAGTCGTTGGTATTCAGTGTTTTTTGAACACCCCTGGATGGCTCGCGGACCGCGTGGTCTTCAGCGGGAAGGATCTCCAGGTTGAACTGCACCGGGATCGCCGGCTTGCCCTGCGGTGCCCGCACTGCGGCGAGACGATGACGCCCAGCCGAACTCAGAGCCATCGCGTCCGGGACATCGGCCTTGGTCCTGATTGCCCGCTGTGGTTGATCTACGCCAGCACCCAAGGTCGCTGCCGGCCCTGTGGGCGCTATCACACCGAGCATCCGCTCGGCGTTGACGGCACGACGACGATCCGATTCCAAGCCTGGGTGTCATCCATGTGCCGGGTGATGACCCTGGCGGATGCTGGCGAGATGGCCGGCATCGATCCGTCGACAGCGTGGCGGATCGATGATCGGCATCTCAGGCGGACGCTGCCCGAGCCATGCCTGGATGGCCTGACCCATCTGCTGGTCGATGAGAAATCGATCCGTCGTCGCCATGGCTACGCGACCTTCGTGATCAATGCTGGCAACGGGGAACCCCTGCACTGCGCCGAGGGCAAGCGGAGCGACAGCCTGGCCAGCTTCTTCGAAAAGCTGACACCATCGCAGCGGGCCTCCATCCGCGCCGTGTGCATGGATCGGGCCGGGCATTTCCGAAATGTCGTGAAGAAGTACCTGCCCCAAGCCGATGTCGTCTTCGACAAGTTCCACATCATCGCCAACTACAACGCCACCATCGACGCCGTTCGCCGCCAAGCGTGGCATGACGCCGAGCAGCAGGACAAGCGATTCATCAAGGGCCAGCGATACAACCTCTTCGCCAGGAAGGGCACCCTCAAGCCGGAGAAGCAGGTCGATCTCGACGCCCTGCTGACTGCCAACGCCTCACTCAGCGAGGCCTATGTCCTGGGCGATCAACTGCGCAGCGTCTGGGAACAGCGGTCCGTCGAAACGGCACGACAGGCGTTGGACGACTGGATTGCCTTGGCACTCGCGAGTTCGGTCGCCCCCATCAGGGCCTTCGGTGCGTCACTGCGGCGGAGTGCCACCGAGATCATCGCCTACGCCAAGCATCGCATCACCAACGGACAGATGGAGGGATTCAACAACCTCGTCTCCAGGTTGATCCACCGCGCCAACGGCATCAGGTCCTTGCTCTACCTGTTCCGCAGGGCCAGGGCCGCCGTCGTCAGACCCCGTCCCGCTGTCTGCGGTCCTGCATGAGACCCATTTTTTTGGCGCCGCTAATCGCCGGTGGTCACCGCACCCTTGGCTGCGGAAGAGACGGTGCGCGCGTACTTGGCGAGCACGCCGCGCTTGACCTTGGGTTCGGGCTGGCGCCACGCCGCCTTGCGCTTGGCCAACTCGGCGTCGCTGATGTTGACCTGGAGCAGCTTACGGTCGGCGTCGATGGTCACCGAATCGCCCTCGACCAGCAGGCCGATCGGACCGCCGCGGAAGGCCTCGGGCGCGACGTGGCCGACGACCAGGCCGTGGGTGCCGCCGCTGAAGCGCCCGTCGGTGAGCAGGCCGATCGATTCGCCGAGGCCTTGGCCGACCAGCGCCGCGGTGACCGCGAGCATCTCGGGCATGCCGGGTGCGCCCGCCGGGCCCTCGTTGCGGATGACCACGACGTCGCCGTCCTTGATGCCGCGCGCCTGGATCGCCGCGAAGCAGGCGGTCTCGCTGTCGAACACCCGCGCCGGCCCGGTGATCGCGCGGCGCTTGAGCCCCGAGACCTTGGCCACCGCGCCGTCGGGGCAGAGGTTGCCCTTGAGCACCACCAGGTGACCGGTCGGGTGCAACGGTTTATCCATCGGACGAACCACGACCTGCACGCGCTTGTTGATCGGCCGGACCTTCTCGAGGTTCTCGCCCAAGGTCCGGCCGGTGACGGTCATGCAGTCGCCGTGCAGCAGCTTGGCGTCGAGCAGCATCTTCATCACCGCCGGCGTGCCGCCGACCTTGTGCAGGTCGTTCATCACGTATTTGCCGCCCGGGCGCAGGTCGGCGACCCACGGGGTCTTGTCACCGATGCGGTCGAAGTCGGCGAGCGTCCACTCGACCTCGGCCTCGTTGGCGATCGCCATGAGGTGGAGGATCGCGTTGGTCGAACCGCCGAGCGCGAGCACCACGGTGTAGGCGTTCTCGAGCGACTTGCGGGTGATCAGCGAGCGCGCGGTGATGCCGCGCTCGATGCATTGCACCAGCGCCAGGCCGGCGAGGTACGACTCGCGCTCCTTGTGCGCCGACACCGCGGGATGGCTGGCGTCGTACGGCAGTGACAGGCCCATCGCCTCGATCGCCGAGGACATGGTGTTGGCGGTGTACATGCCGCCGCAGGCGCCGGCGCCAGGACAACTCTCGCGCTCGATCGCGGTCACGGTCTCGGCGTCCATGGTGCCGGCCTGGTTCTTGCCCACCGCTTCGAACATCGAGACGATGTCGAGGTCCTCGCCCTCGGAACCGGTGCCGGGCAGGATCGAACCGCCGTAGACGAACACGCTGGGCAGGTCCATGCGCGCCATCGCCATGACGCAGCCCGGCATGTTCTTGTCGCAGCCGCCGATCGCGATCAGTCCGTCGTGGTGCATCCCGCCACTGACGACTTCGAGGCTGTCGGCGATGACCTCGCGCGAGACCAGCGAATAGCGCATGCCGGAGTGGCCCATCATGATGCCGTCCGACGCAGTCGGCGCGCCGTAGCCCTGGGGCACGCCCCCGGCCGCGCGCACGCCCTCGTAGGCCTTGCGCGCCAAGCGGTCGAGGTGGGCGTTGCACGGCGTGATGTCGCTCCACAGCGAGGCGATGCCAACCATCGGCTTGGAGAAATCATCGTCGTGGAAACCCACGGCGCGCAGCATGCCGCGATTGGGCGTGCGGTTGATGCCGTAGGTGGTTTCGCGACTGCGGGCGTTGGTCGGCTGCTTGGCCATGGGATCCTCGGAGGGCGGGATCTTGGCGGGGAGCCCGGCGGTGGCTAGGGGGAGAGCGGAAAACCGTCCTGAAGTCCTGAAGTCCTGACAACAGCACGTTCGCAAGGGGACGCCAGCATCTCCCGCATTGCGAGACTCCCGGACTCGTCATTTTCGACAATCCACTTGCATTCAAACACGTGTTTGAATGCTTCCGGCGATGACCGAGGCCGACGACACCAAGCGCAAGCTGCTCGAGGCCGCGGGGGCGATGTTCGCCCGCGACGGCTTTCGCGCCGCCACCGTACGCGGTATCTGCAGCGAGGCCGGGGCCAACGTCGCGGCGGTGAAATACCATTTCGGCGACAAGCTCGGGCTCTACCGGGCGGTGTTCCGCCACGCCTTCACCTTCGCGCCGCCGCCGCGCGCTCCACGGACCGGCGCGCCGGTGGCCGAGCGACTGCGCGATTGGGTCGCGGACTTCCTCGGCAGCATCCTCGATCTCGGGCGTCCGGCCTGGCATGCGCGGCTGATGGCGCGCGAGATGACTGATCCCAGCGAAGTGCTCGACGAGATGGTCGCCACCCACATCCGCCCGCGCTTCGCCGAGATGGCCGCGATCGTCGGCGAACTGCTGCCCGGCGGGCCGCCCGCGGCAATCCGCCGCGCCGCCAGCAGCGTGGTCGCGCAGTGCGTGTTCTACCACCACGCGCGACCGGTGATCACCCGCCTGCATCCCGCCTGGAAATTCACCGCCGACGAAGTCGCGGCGATCGCCGAGCATGTCGCGGTGTTTTCGCTCGCCGGCCTGCGCGCCAGCGCCGCGGCGATCCGGAGCGCGCGGTGAGACGCGTCGCCTTCCTGATGCTGGTCGGCGACACCGCCAAGTACGTCGGCATCCTGTTCGGGTTGTTCCTGGCGTCCTTCCTGATCACCCAGCAGTCCGGCATCTTCGTCGGATTGATGAGCCGGACCTACGGCGCGATCAGCGACCTCGGCCTGCCCGACATCTGGGTTATGGATCCCAAGGTCCAGTTCATCGACGACGTCAAGCCGCTGCAAGACACCGAGCTCTACCGGGTGCGCGGCGTCGCCGGCGTGCAGTGGGCGGTGCCGCTCTACAAGGGCATGCTCAAGGCCCGGCTCGACAATGGCAACTTCCAGACCTGCGTCGTGCTCGGACTCGACGATTCGACGCTGATCGGAGGACCGCCCGAGATGATCGCTGGTCGCCTCGCGGACCTGCACCGCGCCGACGGGGTGATCATCGACGAGATCGGCGCCAACGACAAGCTCGCGCGCCCGGCGCGCGAGCCGGGCGGCAAACCGATTCCGCTCGGGATCGGCGACTCCCTGGAGCTCAACGACCATCGCGCGGTAGTCGTCGGCATCTGTCGCGTATCCCGCACCTTCCAGAGCAACCCGGTGATCTACACCACCTACAACCGCGCCACCGCGTTCGCGCCAGTGGAGCGCAAGCTGCTGTCGTTCGTGCTGGTCGAAGCCGCGCCGGGCCAGGATCCCGAGGCGCTGTGCGCGCGCATCGCCGCCGATACCGGACTGCTCGCCCTGACCGGCGACGGCTTCAAGCGGATGACCTACGAATATTTCATGAAGTACACCGGCATTCCGATCAACTTCGGCATCGCCGTGATCCTCGCCTTCCTGGTCGGCTCGGCGATCGCCGGGCTGATGTTCTACAATTTTACCCTCGACAACCTGCGGCATTTCGGCGCGCTCAAGGCGATGGGCGCCGGCAACGGCCTGCTGCTGCGCATGATCCTGCTCCAATCCGCCATCGTCGGCGTCATCGGCTGGGGACTCGGCGTCGGCGCCGCCGCCGGATTCGGCAGACTGACCAGCGGCAGCGAACTCGCTTTCAAGATGCCGTGGCAGCTCCTGGCGCTCAGCGGCGGCGCGGTGGTGGTGATCTGCGCCGTCGCAGCGTTGCTGAGCATCTGGAAGGTGATCCGGCTGGAGCCGGCGATCGTGTTCAAATCATGAGGAGCGGACGGGAGGCGGGGGATGGGGGACGGGGGTCGGAGAACACGGCGGCGGCGCCCGCAGTGCGGCTCGCGGGAGTCACCAAGCGCTATGGGACCGGCGGCAACGTGGTCACCGCGCTGCGCGGCGTCGATCTCGACATCGCCGCCGGTGAACTGCTCATGCTGGTTGGACCGTCGGGCTGCGGCAAGACCACGCTGATCTCGGTGGCATCGGGCATCCTCGATCACGATGACGGCGAATGCCTGGTCTTCGGCGAGGATATCAAGCGGCTCGGCGATTCGGCGCGAACCGCCTTCCGCGGTCGCAACATCGGCTTCGTCTTCCAGGCATTCAACCTGCTGCCCACGCTGTCCGCGGCCGAGAACGTGGCTATCCCGCTGCTCATCGCCGGCGCGCCATGGAAGCCGTCCGTCGCGCGCGCCGAGGCCATGCTCGAACGGGTAGGTCTCAGCGAGCGCGGCCGAGCGCTGCCCAGTCAGCTGTCGGGCGGGCAGCAGCAGCGTGTGGCCATCGCCCGCGCGCTGATCAACGAACCGCGCCTGCTGGTCTGCGATGAGCCGACCAGCGCGCTCGACCATGAGAGCGGACAGAAGGTCATGGCGCTGCTGCGCGAGGTCGCCTTGGGACCCGAGCGCGCCCTGGTCATCGTCACCCACGATTCCCGCATCTTCCCCTACGCCGATCGCATCGCCCGCATGGACGATGGACGGATCGCGCGCATCGAACGTCCCGGCCAGGCGCCGGGCCAGTGAGGCCCCCATGCTGATCAAGAC
>JACDEC010000124.1 GCA_013816645.1 Planctomycetota bacterium | reverse complement strand
GCGTGGCGCAGGTCGATCTCGGTGAGGATCGCGGCGGCGCGGGTGCGCCGGGAATCGGCGATGCGCCAGCGCGGGCCGCACCAGCGGCGGATCGCATCATCGGGCACCACCACCAGCGCCACCTCGTCATCGGCCCCGCGTCGGTAGCGATCGCGGAAGAAGCGGTACTCGCCGGTGGTCGCGAGCGCGGCGCCGCCGCCGCGCACCGCCGCCAGGCGCGCGAGCTGGGCGGGGGAATTCGCCACCACCACGCAATCGTCGAGCACCGCGAGGTAGGAGCACAATGAGCGGTCGGGCGTGGTCACGGCGTGCACCGCCAATCCGCCGATGTCGCTGTCGGTGGTGACCGCGTCGGGCCGGGCCTTCGCCGCGGTGGCCTGCTGAGCCATCACGTAGGCGGCCAGCACCTGGGGCTGCTTGGCCTGGAACAGCACGGCGACGTCGCTGCCGGCGCGCAGGAAGGGGTCGGATCCCGTCATCGCCACGCTGTCGACGAGCTGCGCTCCGAAGCGGCGGCCGAGATCGCTGAGGCCGATGCACAGTTGGCGCTGGTAGCTCTCGCGGGTCAGCGCGTCCTCGCTGTGCGGCTCGAACGCGGCGAGCACCGGCGTGCCGGTGCGGTCGATCTCGTCGATCGCGGCGATCAGCGCGGCGAAGCCGGGGAAGAACACCGCGTGCTGGTCGGCGGGGATGCGCGCGGCCAAGGGATCGGGTTCCGGACGCGCATCGCCGATCAATGGTGCCCAGTCGATCGCGGCGACGGTGATGCCGTCGATGGTGGACAGCGCCACGGTCGGCGCGCCGGCTTCGATCACCGCCAGCGGACGATCGAACTGGAGGTTCTCGACCAGCGCGCGATCGCCGGTGAAGAGCTGGAAGGTGTCGTCGAGTCCGTCGCGGCGCCGCGCATCCGCGGTCGCCTGATCGACCGGATCGACGGTCTGACCGGCGGCGCGCTGGCTGGCGTCCAGGCGATGGCGGAACCACGCCGCTCCGGCCGCGCGCGCGCTGACCAGGTCGCGCAGGACCTGCTGCTGTGCGCGCAGGAAGCGCGCCTCGGCGTCGGGCCGTGCCTGGCCGGCGGCGAGCACGAAGGGGAGCATGACCAAACCCGATCCGTCGGGCTTGCGCACCGCGACCCGCCCGCGGACCTCCCCGTTCGCGGTGGTGCGCACGAGCAGCCGCGCCTGGCGCATCGCCGTGGGATCCGCGAAGCCGCCGGCATCCTCGACCGCGACCACCGCTTCGCCCGGTCCCTCGAGCACCGCGTACGGGCGGATCTGTCTGGCCAAGGCCCAACGCCGCCAATCGGTCTCGCCCGTCGGCCACTCGCCGAGCGGGGTCACCTCGGCGACCGGGACATCGAACCAGCGTTCCTGCGCCGGCCCTTCCTGCGCAGGCCCTTCTTGCGCAGGCCCTTCTTGCGCAGGCATCGGCAGCCAGGCGATGAGCACGACGAGCAGGGGGAGCGAGCGCATGCGGCACCTCGCCCACCTTGATAATCAACGATCGATAACTTACAAGCGCTTCCTGGGGACGGCAAAGTCGCGGCGTCGTTCCAGGCAGGCTGCCCGCCAGCCGCAGCCGGGGAGGTGATCGTTGACCATGCCCATGGCCTGCATGAAGGCGTGCACCGTGGTTGGCCCGACGAAGCGCCAGCCGCGCCGCTTGAGGTCCTTGCTCAAGGCCACGGATTGCGCGGTCTGCGTCGCCAGCCGCGGCGGGGGACGGGTGGGCGCGAAGCCCCAGAGGTAGCCGGCGAGCGAACCGAACTCAGCGACAATCGGCAGCGCCGCACGCGCATTGGCGATGGTCGCCTCGATCTTGCCGCGATGGCGCACGATGCCGGCGTCGGCGAGCAGCCTGCGCACGTCGCGCGCGGTGAAGCGCGCGACCTCGTCGACGTCGAAGCCGGCGAACGCCGCGCGGAAGTGCTCGCGCTTGCGCAGGATGGTCAGCCAGCTGAGCCCGGACTGGAAGCCCTCCAGGCAGAGCTTCTCGAAGAGCAGTCGGTCATCGCCGACCGGAACGCCCCACTCCTCGTCGTGGTAGCGCACGTAGAGCGGATCATCGCCGCACCACGCGCAGCGTCTGTGTCCATCGTCGCCGAGCCGAGTTCGCGCCATGGGCTGTATCCGTCGGCGTAAGCCGACCCAAGGTGAGTCCTTCGAAGGGGGCAGTGCCGGAGGCGCGTTCTGTGGGGGAGCGGCCTGATGCCGATCCCCCACAAATGGCGGAGAGGGAGGGATTCGAACCCCCGAGACCCTTGCGGGCCTGTCGGTTTTCAAAACCGATGCAATCGGCCGCTCTGCCACCTCTCCTGTTGTTGCAAACTAGGGCATGACCGCGTCCGAGGAATCGTTGTCGGCGGCAGCCGACCCAGGCCCTGTTCTTCATCGGGGGCAGCGCCGGAGGCGCGTTCCTTGGGGGAGGCGGCCTGCCGCCGCTCCCCCAAGACACGTTTTTCAAAACCGATGCAATCGGCCGCTCTGCCACCTCTCCCCTTCTGGGATCTGAAGCTAAGGCGTGAGCGCGGCGGGGGAATCGTCGGTCGGCGCAATTGCCACCTCCCGGACGTGCCTGGGATGCCTGGTCAGCGTGGGCGAGCCGGCCCGGTTCCGAGCGCGAAGCAGGCCGATGCGGCGAGCACCAGGATCGCCAGGCCGCTTCCCAGCCCGCAGCCACGAGGCGACGTGGACGATCCCGCGACGGCGGTGCCATCACCATCGATGATCGTGAGCGTCGTCTCGTCCATGATTCCGACCGTGGCGCCGCCGGTCGGTGTTGAGAGCCACACCAGCACCGTCTCGTCGCCCTCGACGAAGGCATCGCTGACCAGCGGAACGACGATCGCCCGCGGAGTCGCATCCCCGTCCGGCCAGTTCAGGGTGCCGCTGGCGGCGCTGTAGTCCGAGCCGGCCGTGGCACTGCCATCGCTGGTGGCGAAGGCGATGGTGATCGCGCCGGCCGAGCCACCGCTGCGCGCGACCGTGACCGTCGCCGTGGCGCTACCGCTGGCGTCTTCGTCCACCGAGAAACCCGTCGCGGTGAAGGCTACGGATCCCGCCGAAGGCGTTGAAGGCGTCGTGACCGTGATGGTCGCGGAGCTCGAGGTGGTCGAGTCCCCGGCGTTGTCGGTCGCGATCGCGCGCAGCGTGTAGATCCCGGCCGGGACGTTGGTCCAATTGACGCTGTACGGTGCGGCGACCGCGGAGCCGATCAGCACCGTGCCCTGGTAGAAGTCGACCGAGGCGATGGTGCCATCCGCGTCCGCGGCATTCGCCGAGACCGTGATCGCTGCGGGAGCCGTGAAGGTCGCCGCGGTGGTCGGGGCGGTCAGGCTGACCGTCGGCGCGGCATTGCTGGTTTGCGCCGACTTGAGCAGGACGACTCCCGTGTAGGGCTGCAGGGTGTAGCTGGTGCTGTGGGCGACATTCGCCAGATCGACCCACGTCCCGGACAGGGCGACGGTCGACGACGCGCTGGTGCTGTTGGACAGGAAGCGAATGCAGTCATCCGGGTTGGAACCGGCGGGGAACGCGATCGGCGACGGGGTGGACGCCGAATCCTCGCCATACCCGCTCTTCCATTGGTCGAGGGTGAGCGCGACGGGTCCGCCGCCGCCGGCGTACCACCGGTCCACGATCACCGAGATGAGGTCGTTCATCGGCAGCGCATAGGTGTTGGACTGGAAGGTGCCGAAGAGCGCGGTGCTTTCGTCCACCCACAGCACGAAGTTCAGGCCCTTCTGAGCGCTCGTCCTGGCGACGAAGTCGTTGCCGGTGACGGTCAACCCCCGGACCGGACGACCTGGGTAGGCGCTGATCGTCAGCTGCTCGGGGAAGTCGAACACCAGATTGCCGGTGATGCGGTTGTCGCTGCCGCCATTGATCAGGATGCCGGTCCACGCTCCGTGCGCGACCACGTTGTCGGCGACCTCGACGTGGTTCGTATGATCGTCGAGATAGATCGCGGGCGCCTTGCCGTGCGCCTCCCAGTAGTTGCTTTCTGCACCAGCGAAGGCGCCGATCGCATTGAGCACGGTATTCCTGCGGATGATGCGATTGGAGGCGATGACGCCGGGCGTGCTGATCACGGTATAGATGCCGGCGCCGTCATCCTTGACGGTATTGAAGGTGTCGACGTAGTTCTCCTCGATCAGCACGTCGTTGCCGGTGAATGCGATGCCGTTGTACCCGCAATTGACCACCCGTGCATGTCGGACGATGGTGCCATCGCCGGCGATGCCGATGCCGGTCTGGGCGCCATCGCCGCACCGCCCCATGCCCGCGGCCACGCCGGAATCCTCGACCGAAACGCCATCGATGCTGATGGCGTGATCGTCCCACTCGAAGTACATGCCGCTGTTGTGCGACGATCGGACGCTGCCGCCGGTGAAGGCGATGTTGTTCGACGATATCCCATAGACCCCGTCGAAGCCGGAGTAACGGATATTGACGCCGCTGAACGTGAGGTGGTGGGCCCCGACCAGGTTGATGCAGGCCGAATTGCCGCCTTCGAAATCGAGGCCATCGATATCAACGTAGCCCTGCGAGTTGATGGTGAGGACCTCGTTGATCTGACTGGCCTTGACGGCGTGGGCGGCCGGGCTGTTGGCGCCGAAGTACACGAACAGCCTGCGGCTCGAGGGATTGAAGTGCCATTCGCCGAGCCGGTCGAGAGTGCCGAGGTGGTCCTGGATGAAGTACCCGTTGCCGTCGACCGGGTGGTAGGCGGCGCTATTGCCGGTGCCGTTGGAATGGTCGTAGGTCAGGGTGCCGCCCGCATGGCCGGTGACGACGTGGCGATCGATGATCCAGCGCAGCTTCCTGATGACGACCTCCGCGCCGGTCCAGTCGGGTGATCCCGTCAGCTGATTGTCGGTGATCGAGGTGTTCAGGGAGTGGGACTCGTAATTGAGATATCCAGTGTTCGGGAACCGACCCAGTGGCTGCAGCGCGCCATCGAATGTCACCAGGTCGAGCCTGGGGACATCCACTGGTGCGGAATACACGCCGTTGCCCTCCGACGTCCAGGCAGTCACCGGTGAAAGCCCGGAGAGCTTGGGATTGGCGCCGTCACCGTACGTTCCGAACCTGATCCGACTGGTCGCCGTTCCGGAGGAGCGCATCGCCAAGGCGCCGACGAACGTATCGCCCTTCCTGAAGAGGACGCTGTCGCCAGGCGCGAACACGCTGCCGCTCACCTTGGCGAGGGATCGCCACGGTGCCGCGGGCGAGGTTCCGGCGTTGGCATCGTCGCCGACCGAGGCTGATACATGATAGGTCGCGGCGTGCGCCGACAGCGGCATGAGCAGGACGAGCAGCGCGCCGTGGATGATCCGATGATGGATGGTCGTCATGTGGTTCCTGTGGTGCAGGCAGATGCGCGGGCGGAGCGAGCGGAAGCTTTCGTGGGGTCGGGAATCGATCGCGATGTCGAGTGCAGGTAATCGCTGATCCCGATGCAGCGGGGTTGCCTTTCTCCTAAGCATAAAACCAAGAGGGACTTACGCGCTGATAGCGCAACGGTGGCTGGCGCCGAAGACCTGGCAGCACGCGCAGTTTCCGGAGAGCTATCTTCCGATCGTGCCGGTCGTCACAAACTTTCCGTAAACCGAGTCCATCGTGCTCATTGCATCATGCCCACGTGCTTGGGCGGCGCTATCCCGGCCAGATGCACCGCGGCAGGCAAGCGCTGGGCTTCGCCGGCGATATTCGCGGACGGCGGCCCATCTGCCGAGTACCGTCGCGGCATGTCGTGGCTGCCCGCGGTGGTATCGATGGGGTGCTCGCTGACCGAGGTCGGCGGGGGCTTCGAAGGCCACGCCCACGACTGGGACGAGATCTGCCTGGTCGCTGGCGACGGCAGCGTGATCCGGCATGCCGGGGTCGAGCGCAGCGCCGCGCCCGGCACGGTCTTCCTGTTCCGGCGCGGCGAGCAGCACGGCTACCGCAACGGTCCGCGTCAGGAGCCGCACCTCTGGCTCGCCCACTTCCGCGCCGACGAGGAGCTCTACCGCGATTGCCCGCGCCTCGCCGACCCTGATCCCGAGCGACGGGTGTGGCGGCTGAGCGCCGAGCAACTCACGGGCTACCAGGGATTGTTCAGCCGACTCCAGGCCGAGGCGATGGGGCGACGCCCCGGCGCCGACGCCGCGACCGCGGCGTGGCTGCGCCTGCTGCTGATCGCCGCGGCGCGATGGGCTGACGGCGAGGGTGCTGCGCCGGCCCAGCCGACCGGCGATCCGGAACTGCTCGCGCTCTGGGAGGTCATCCACGATCACATCGAGCGTCCGGCCGATCTCGCCGGGGCGCTCAAGCGCCGGGTGCGCAACTACGACTCGCTGCGCCACCGCTTCCGCACGGTGTTCGGATGCGCGCCGCGCGATGCGCTCATCCAATTGCGCATCCAACGCGCCAAGCACCTGCTGCTCGAGACCGAGCTGTCGATCGGCGCGATCGCCGAGCGCCTGGGCTATGCCCGGCAGCACGAATTCGCCCGCGCCTTCGCGCGCGAGGTTGGAACCGCGCCCAGCGTCTGGCGGGCACAGCCGGGCTGAACGATTCAGCCGGGCTGAACGATTCAGCCGGGCTGAACGATTCAGCCGGGCTGAACGATTCAGCCGGGCTGAACGCCTTCCATTCCGGCGACATGCGCTTCCAAGACGGCGAACGACAGGGAGCCGCTTGGGGTAGGATGCAGGCATGCTCGACGCCACCCAGATCGACCACTTCCTCACCCAGGGCTACGTCGCCGTGCCCGAGTTCTTCTCGGCGCGCGAGACCGCTGCGCTGCAAGCCGAGGTCCGGCGGCTGCAGGACGCGAAGCTGCTGCGCAACGTCGCCACCGAGGGCGATGGGGCGACGCCCGCCAAAGCGGCAGTCAACCTGCAGATCTGCCCGATCGGACCGGTCAGCCCGCTGATCCTGGCGCTGCGCTTCAACCAGGCGGTGACCGGCGCGGTCTCGTCGCTGATCGGCGATCCGGTCGCATTCGTGCTCGACCAGATCTTCCTCAAGCCGGGCGGTTCGGGCGCCGGCACCCGCTGGCACCAGGACAACGCCTACTTCAAGCAGCCGGTGCCGACGCGCAGCACCGGCATGTGGATCGCCGTGCACGAAGCGACGCGCGCCAACGGCACCATGCACGTGGTGCCGCGTAGCCATGCCCGGCTCGAAGCGCACGAGCGCGACCCCGGCAGCGATCACCACATCTACGCGCCGCAGGTGCGCGACGAGGACGCGGTCGCCATCGAACTGCCGGCGGGCGGGGCGCTGTTCTTCAACTTCGGCGTGCTGCACTGCACCCATGCCAACACCACCGCGCGCGAACGCGCCGGCCTGGCCCTGCACTTCATCAACGGCGAACACGCCGACCCTGCGTTCGTCGCCAATGCGACCTGGCTGAGCGGGCCCCAGGCGACAGGTGGGGAGCGCGAGTTGGGCCGGCGCATCTCCGGGACCTGGGAGGCCGAGGTCGCGCGCGCGCTCGCGGCCGAAGCCGTGGGTGCGCCGGCCTGATCATTCGTCGACGACCTCCCAGTGCTCGACGGTCTGCATGCTGTCCAGCGAGCCGTCCCCGCGTACCCAGAAGGCGATGCCTTGCAGCCAATCCAGTCGCTGCGGGCCGAACATGGTGACGACCGTCACGTCGCACCCGCGGTGGAGTTCGATGAAATCTCCGGGTCGCTGGCGAAGAAGCGCAGGCCATCACCGCGATCGTGGAGCACGCCGGAGGCGGGATCGCAGGGAACCCAGCCGATGCCTTGGCAGTGGAATTCGAGTTTGACGTGCTGCTGGAGGTACGGGACATCGTCGACGCGATGTTCCGGCAGCGCGGAGGTCGCCCAGCGGCCCGCCAGCAACCGCGCGGGGACGCCATTGGCGCGCAGCGCAGCGGCCAGGGCGATGCACAACCCGCCGCAATCACCGCTGCGCTCGGC
>JACDEC010000615.1 GCA_013816645.1 Planctomycetota bacterium | reverse complement strand
GCGCAGGGGCGCTGCTATGGGCGACGACCAGCGACTGATCGGAGGTGCCCAGCGCGCCCGCGAGGTCGGCGGCGGGATGCCCGGCGGGGAAGCGTGGTGCTGACTGCTCGAAGCGCACGGTGAAGGCGCAGGCTCCGGGGGCTTCCGGCGGATCGCCCGCTACCCGCGAGACGCGGAGCATCCGATCGCAACCGATGGGCAGCGGTTGCTTGCCGTCCACATCGATGATCACCATGCAGCCGCGTTCGGTCAGCCGTTCGGCCAGGGCCAGGACCACGGCGCGCGTCACCTCGGTGGCGTCGGCCGCGGCCACCACCACCGTGCGCCAGGAGTCGGGTTCGATGCCCGCCGCGAGGCCGACGCCCAGCTCGGCGGTGATCCGGTTCTCGGCCTGCAGCGCGAGCGAGGGCACCATCCGCTTCGCATCCTTGGGCAGGCGGAAGATGCCGGAGAAGATCTCGGGACCCTTGGCGCCGAGGATGTCGCCCGGGCGGATCAGCAGCACCGCTACCAGGGCCACCAGCAGCGTCATTGCGATCGGGAGCAGGCTGTTGCGCATGACGGCGGCGCAGCATGCGGCAACGCGGCCTGGCGCAACCAGGCAAACCCCGCTGCCGACCACGCATGCGTCGACGAGTCCAGCCGCATGCACAGCCCCGTGCATTGTCGGATTTGGCCACGCCACCCACCGGCAGAAGCCGCTAACCTCGCAGCCATCCGGAGGTTCCATGCGCCTCGCCATCCTGGTCCTGCTCGCCCCCGCTCTCTGCGTCGATCTGGTCGGCGCTGAACCCGCGTACAGCATCGCCCGCTACGGCAATCGCCTGGCCGTCACCGCCCCGACGGGATCCGCGCTGCCACCCAGCGTATCGGCTCGCCTGCGCCAGCGCGTGACTTGCGACTTCGTCGAGACGCCGATCAACGAGGTCGCGGACTTCCTGCGCCGCAGCTCCGGCCTGAACGTGGTCTGCGCGCCCGGCCTGATCGCCGGCGACGCCCGGGTGACGCTCGCGGTGAAGGACATGGAACTCGGCAACGTCGTCGACTGGATCCGCACCCTCGCCCACTGCCAGGTCGGCTGGCTCGATGGAGCGCTGTTCATCTCCGACCAGCCGATCGCCGGGCGCTCGGTCACCCGTCTCTACGATGTCAGCGACCTGACCCTGCTCGTTCCCGATTTCCCAGGCCCCGAGTTGGCGCTCAGCGCACCCGGCGCTGGCGGGATCGTCATCTCCCCGGCGCCCGGGAGCGGACGCGAGTCGCCGAGCAGCGACGACATCGCCGACCTCATCGAGCACGTCGTCGCCAAGTAGGGCCGGACGGCGCCGGGCTCCCAATACCCGCACAAACCATGTCCAGACCGGTCATGGACCCCCGCAGGAGAGCGCAGAGGATCGCAGCTGCGTGACGGCCACAGCCGTGCGCCGAGGAGCTGCTCCATGCCGCGCATCCTGTCCGACGCCGATATCCAACGCTTCATGACCGTCGGCCACGTCAAGGTCCCCCAGGCCTTCCCGGCCGAAGCAGCGCTGGCGGCGCAGGACTTCCTGTGGGGCAAGCTGGTCGAACGCGGTGTCGACCGCACGGATCCGACGACCTGGCGCAAGCCGATGGAATTCATCGCCGAGAACTACAACACCCCGCCCTTCGACGCCTGCGCGACCCGCCGCCTATCCGCCGCCTGCGTCGACCTGCTCGGCGACGGCCGCTGGTTCGCCGAGCAGGACACCGGTTGGTGGGGCTGGTGGCCGATCAATTTCTCGGTCGGCGCGGACAAGCCGTGGGACGTGCCCTGCGACGAATGGCACTTCGATTCGCAGGACCACGCGACCTTCGTCGACAGCAACGACCAGGGCCTGCTGGTGATCTGCCTGTTGTCCGAGATCAAGCCGCGCGGCGGCGGCACGCTGGTCGTCGACGGCAGCCATCGCGTGGTCTCGCGCTTCTTCCGCGACCATCCCGGCATCAAGCAGCTCGACGGCATCCCCAAGCTGAACGGCACCCACCCCTTCCTGCGCGCACTGACCTGCGCCGGTGAGCCGCGCGACGCGGTGCCGGCCACCGACAGCTCCAAATCGGATGGCGGATTCGGCGGACGGCCCGTCCACTTCCCCGGCAACGAGACCACCCCGCGCATCGAGCGCTTCATGCGCCAGGAGTGGAGCGATGGCGAGGACGTCATGCGCGTCAGCGAGATCACCGGTTCGCCCGGCGACGTGTTCCTCTGCCATCCCTTCATGATCCACTCGCCGAGCTTCAACCACTCGGGCGCCCCGCGCTTCATGTGCAACCGCAAGGCGCCGCTGCTCGAGAAGCTCCAGCTCGAACGCGCCGACGGTGCTTATTCGCCGCTCGAGGAGAGCATCCGCCGCGCGCTCGCCACCGGCGCGACCGCCGCCCGCGTCGACTGAACGCCGCCGGTCACCAGCCGGGCAGCCCGCCGCGGCGCCGGAATTCGGCTGGAGCGATGCCGGTGTGGGCGCGGAACAC
>JACDEC010000123.1 GCA_013816645.1 Planctomycetota bacterium | reverse complement strand
GAGCACAGCGCCGGCGACGTCCGCTGCCTGCGCGAACTCGGCGGCGTCTGCCTCGCGCTCGGCCACGGCGACGAGGCGGTCTCGGTCGCGACCCGCGCGGTCACGCTCACCCCCGACGACCCCGAGATGCTCGGCAACCTGGCGATCTCCTTCTTGATCGCCGGCCAGCTGCCGCAGGCCGAGACGGCGATCCAGGCGGCGCTGCGCGCTGCGCCGGGGGATCAGGTGAATCGGAACGTCGAGGGGCTGATCCGTGCGGTGCGAGTCGGGGAGCGGGAGCGGCCGAGGGATCTGGGGGAAGCGATGCGGGACAGTCACCTCGAAGAAGGCCGCGACCTGCTCCTTGAGCACGACCGAGCGGCCTTCGAAGGGGATCCCGCGAATGCCGACCGCGCGCTCGATCTCGGCGACGGCGTAGGGGTTGTTGAGGATGTTTTGCCGGTCGACGGGCGAGCTGGTGAGATCCTGCGGCATGGGGGCAGTTCTGGCACCTCGCCCCGAACGCAAGCGATCCCTGGCCGCGAGCAGGAACTCTCCACGGCATGCGGTGCTCGGGCTGGAAGCCCCGCTGCCGGGTTGCAGGATGCCGCGGTGCCAATTCCCGACTTCCAATCGTGCTTCCTGCCGATCCTGAGCGTCCTTAGCACCCGCGGGCCGACCCCCATGCGCGAGGTGGTCGAGGCGGTGTCCGACCACTTCAAGTTGTCCGAGGCTGAGCGACGCGAATTGCTGCCCAGCGGCCAGCAGGAAATCGTCACCAATCGGGTCGGTTGGGCGCGCACCTACCTGAAGAAGGCGGGACTGGTTGACAGCCCGAAGAAAGGCATCGCGGTTGCGACGACCGAGGGCAAACGGGTGCTCGGATTGGCGCCACAGCCGCTGAACGTGCGCTATCTCAAGGATCACTACCCGCAGTTCGCCGCCTTCCATACCCAGGCAAAGCCAGTCAGCGCTGACACCTCCCGCTCCAATCATTCAGCTGCCGCGGATGCAGAAGACGCCCTGACCCCCGAGGAGCAGGTCGAGTAGAGCCACGCGACCCTGCGCGAAGGCCTGATCACCGACATCCTCGAGCGCCTACACGCGTCGTCGCCAAAGCGCTTCGAGCGGCTGGTCGTCGAGGTCATGGTCGCCATGGGCTATGGCGGCACGCTTAAGGATGCGGGCGAGGCCATCGGCGGCAGCGGGGATGAAGGCGTCGACGGGGTGACCAAAGAGGACCGGCTCGGCCTCGACCTGATCTACCTGCAGGCCAAACGCTGGAAGGACGGCAACACGGTCGGGCGGCCGGAGCTGCAGAAGTTCGTCGGCGCGCTGGATGGCAAGCGGGCACACAAGGCGCAGGCGTGGATCATCGGCCACGTCCTCAGAACGCAGCCGACGGCCAGTCGCTGTCCTGGCTCCTATCGCAGACGATGCTGCGCCTGGCCCAGGAACTGTCGCTGGTCGCGGACGTCTTCCACACCGTGCGCGTCACGACGATCAGCACCCAGGATGTCGGCGCGCCGGTGGATACGCCGTTCACGGGACCGATGCTGGCGGCATCGATCGTCCAGGGCTACTTCTCCATGCCGCTTCCCCTGCGTTGGGATGAGACCATCTCCGGCGATCCCGAGGTCCTGGCCGCCCGCGCGGCCATGGTGTCGCAGCTCCCGACGGCGCTCGAGGACGCGGCGCAGCGCAGCGCCATCGCGGTGAGTTCCCTGCGGGTGATCAGCCATTGGCCCAGGTTCTCGTACGGTCCCAATCAGCGCTCGGCGCTGGCGCGACTCATGATCGGATCGCGCCGCGCTGATGTGGCCCTGTTCCAGGAGGTCGACCTGCTCGCCAAGGCCGAGATCGCCCGCCAGCCCGCTGCCGATACCGCGCTGGTCGCGGAGTACCTCGATGGGATCCGGAAAATGTGGGACGATGGCCCGCTGCCGCGCAATGCCGCGGCGCCAAGCCGACGCACAATCGTCACGCTGCCCGCGCTCCCGTGTGTCCCGGACACACTGACCACGGAATCGGTGGATGCCTGGATCACCGAGGCGTTCGCAGTGATCAAGCCATCGCTGATCGAACGCGCGGTCGGAGGACTGGTGTCCGCAGACCTCGATGCGGCGCAGGCGAGTCTGGGGATGGATCACTGATCCGCGGGATTGTCTGCGCCCGGCGAGGCCACAAGATCGCGGTGCGCTGCCGTCCACGGAGCCCCGCATGCCCCAGGTCAGAGTCGCCGCCTTCGCCCTCTCCATCGACGGCTACGCCGCCGGCCCGCGTCAGAGTCTCGAGAACCCGCTCGGCGTGCGCGGCCCCGAGCTGATGAGCTGGTTCTTCCCGACCAGGACGTTCAGCGCCATCCACGGCGGCGGCGGCGGCACGACCGGCGTCGACAACGAGATGGCCGAAGCCGCGATGGCCGACAACGGCGCGTGGATCCTCGGCCGCAACATGTTCGGCCCGGTGCGCGGTCCGTGGCCCGACGAGAACTGGAAGGGCTGGTGGGGCGACACGCCACCGTACCACGTACCCGTCTTCGTGCTCACGCACCATGCGCGCAAGCCGCTCGAGATGCAGGGCGGCACCACCTTCCACTTCGTCACCGACGGCATCGCATCCGCGCTGCGTCAGGCCAAGGCCGCTGCGGGCGCGAAGCACGTGCGCATCGGCGGCGGCGCCGCGACCGTGCGCCAGTACCTGAACGCCGGCCTGATCGACGAGATGCACCTCGCGATCTCGCCCGTGGTGCTGGGAGAAGGCGAGCACCTGTTCGCCGGGATCAACCTGCCGCAGCTGGGATTCCGGGTCGACAGGATGGTGCACGGCGAGCTTGCGACGCATGTGGTGCTGAGGAAAGGGTAGCGGAGGGAGGCGGACAGCGGAGCATCAAGCGCGATGACCAACGTGCTGTTTGTCTGCAGCCGCAATCGCTGGCGTAGTCCGACGGCCGAACGGATCTACCGCGGGAAGGCCGGGCTGAACGTCAGATCGGCGGGAACCAGCAAGGTCGCAGTCCATCCGCTGACCGCGGACGATGTCGCATGGTCCGACGTCATCATCCTCATGGAAGACAAGCACAAGAGCCGGATGACCGCGGCGTTCCCGGACGGGATCCGGTACAAGGACATTCACGTCCTCGGCATCCCGGATGACTACCGGTTCATGCAGCCGGAATTGGTCGAGGAATTGACCCAGGCGATAGATGCGATTCTTTTCCCGCAAGAATAGCAACGCTACGACACCTGCGCAGGTAGTGGCGGAACGCATGGCCGCATGATCAATCGCGTATAGGTATCCGTTCGACACCTGGTAGCTCGCATGGGATCACATGCGTCGAGTCAGGCTGCGACGGTACGTTCAGGCCATGCCCACCATCACGCGCGTCTGGATCGAAGAAGGCTGCATCGGCTGCGGCGCCTGCCCGGTCACGTGTCCGCAGGTGTTCGTAATGCCGGAGTCCGATGCCGAGATAACCGGGTCGGCGAGGAAGGACGGCATCACCTCGCCGAACCTGGTCGAGCGATGCGACCTCAACGCGATCGGACTCGCGTGTTCCGCGGAGATCGAGGAGGCCGCCAACGGATGCCCCGTCGAGGTCATCAAGTTCCTCTGCGTTGAAGCGCCACTCGCTCAGGTGTGATGTGCTGGTGGTTCCTGGTGCCATGCGCTCATCAGGGCGCCGCGCTCGCGGCTCAGGGCACCTGAGAGAGTCGCCACCGGCCCGACCGGAGCGGATCGTTACCTGATAGACTCGCCTCGCCTGAGGCACTGACGGCCACCCGCGCAAGCAGGTGGCCGTCTCGTTGTCGGACCAACTCCGGCCCCGCGCACACCGGCGTGCATCAACGAAAGACCCCGGCCGAGAGCCGGCCGGGGTTTGCTTATCGTTTCAATCGCGGTCAACCAATCCGCGTCACCGTTCCACTTCCTACCACTCCACCCGATCCACCATTCCAGTTCCCACCACTCCGCCTCATCACCAGCGTCCAGCCATCCGGCTCGTCAGGCGCCCCATCTGGGGCTTTTATGCCGGCGGCGGCTTGGGCCCGCACGCGTAGCGCTGGGCGAAACGTAAGAACCTCTGGAGTTGTCGCGATGGTCGGGCTCTGAGGCTTTAACAAGCTGCTCTGGCCGGGACCGGCCTGGGTCAGCCTGCGGTCGCAAAGGCCTCGGCAAACTGGTCCAGTTCCGCTGCGGTCATGCCAAGAGCAGCGCCAACCGATCGCCACGCGATGACCGCTTCCTCGACCTCGCGCAGGATCCGCTTGGCCAGTGGCGCTGAAACGCGGAAGTACGGCGCTGCGGTCATCAACGCGTCGATCGATGCGGCTGGGCCGGCCTCCTCGGAGATCCAGGTCTTCAGCTCCCGCTCGCGTTCCGGGAATGGATTGAGATCGAATGCAGGCGACAGCTGCCAGTGCCCATCGCCGGCGTAGAGGAACCCGTGGTTGTGCAGGTGGTCATCGACGTTGGCGATGCGGATCGAGAAGGCGATGCGGCGCCACAATTCCTCGATGTCGCGCTGCGCTTCGGCGCCGTGCACGCGCAGCGCGTCCACGATCTCGGTGTAGGTGTGCTGGGTCTGGTCGCCGCGGTCGACGCCGAGCATGGTGGCGGCGGACACATAGGGGATGCGCTCCCCGTCGCTACCGCGGTCGAAGCGGCGGATCAGGGCCACGGGCACGCCGTCGCTGTCCACCAGTCGTGCTTCGGCCGTGGTGATGCCAGCCTTTCGCGCCAGGTGCAGGGCGAGCACCTCGCCCTTGGTCACCGCCCGCTCGTCGGCGATGCTCGGGAACTTGCCGATCGACAGCCGCCCATCGTCGTCGATCACCGAGCACTTCGGGCGCAGGCCGCCCAGCGAGGTGCCCTTGCCGCGCAGATAGGCGAGGTCCTCGGCGGTCTCGGTGCTCGCCTCGACCGCACGCGAGGCCGAGATGAGGTGACGCAGTTCGATGAGCGGTGGAGCCCGGTGCCGACCCGCGTCAGCGCTCGCCTGGAAGTCGCCGTGCTCGTCGCGCAGGCGCAGCGCGCCGAGTCGGGACACGTCGTCCACGGCCAGCAGGAAATCGAGTTCGCTGAGCACCGGAGGCGTGGCTGCGCCCCCGGTGCGGGCGGCCTCGCGACGCTTGGCGTGATCGCGCACGATGACCTTGCGTCCCCATCCGTCCGGCTCGGTATCGGCGATGGCGTTGTGGAACAGCGAGCCATCGCCGGTGCGGCGGTGGAACTGGAAACCCGGAACCAGCGGCAATGCCGGATCGATGGCGAAGCGGTCGGTCGCAGCGAGCCACTCCTGGGCGTAGGCGAAGGCTGCATTCTCTCTCGCGCCCTGCCGGTCGTGGCGCAGCTCACCGACCAGCCGACCGGACGCGCCGAGGCAAACGTGGACGATCCGCTTCACGACGGCCGCTCCCGCTTGGGCTGCACGCGCTTGGGCAGGTGCTCGAGGTCGAGCAGGAGACCTTGCTCGTCGGTCCGCTGGTCGATGAGGTCAGCGAAGACCGGACCGAATCCGAGGACGAACAGGGCCTGGGCAAACGCCCCCAAGGCCACGCTCGGGTCGCCCTTCTCCATGCGCACGTAGGTGGCTAGCGAGACGCCGATGCGCTCGGCCATCATCGCCAAGGTGAGCCGGCGTTTGCGGCGGGCGATGGAGAGGTCGGCTCCGAACTTGGCCAGCGACCGGCGGATCTGGGGCGGCAGGAGGTCCCGGACGGCGGAGCGCATGATACCTATATATGGATGATACTTTGAAGTAAAGACTCATATATAAGCAATATAGACAATTGGTTTGGCCCTTCTCGACGATGGCTTGATGGTGCGATCGCCTCGAGGAACGGCTGGATCGAGGCTACCCGGTATCGCTTCGCCATGTCCGCGAGCGCAGCGCGGCTGATGCCGGTGGCGACTCCATCCCGGAGCGCCTCGATCGCAGCTTCGCGGGAGCAGTGCCGGGGACAGCGCCAGCAGTCGAGATCGTCCGTGCCGGCGTCGTCACCCGCACTTGCACCCCGGCGATCGACCGCGTCTCGAAGTCCTGCGCGAGGAACCCGGGACGCCAGCGCAGGACGTGGACGGGACGACCGGTCCGATGGTTCGCCGCGCCTGGCGGTAGCGCGAGCCAGACTTCCTGTGGGAGATGCGTACCCAGGCGGTGCAGATGCAGCGCCGAGAGCAGGACGACAACGCTGGATGGCCGCCGGAGAACCGCGGCCGCGACTTCCAAATGGTCCTGGTCGCTTTCGTCAGCAGGTATGTAGATACCGCGATCGACGACGACGACCCGCCCCAGCTTCGCCCATCGCATGAGCGTGGAGCGATCGACTCCGGCAGTGCTCGCGGTCATCAAGGGCACGCAACAAAGTGTTGCAAGCCAACCGAGAAGTTGGCGGCGGCACACGGAGTTTGGCGGCTTCGCGATGTGCCCTGCAGGGCCCATGATTGCCGTTCAGGCTACTTCCAGCCGGCCTTGCGTAATGGCGTGGAAATGGCTGGGCCTGGCTCGGCGTCAATCTGCTGCGAATGTTCACTGTGTCTGTGGGGGTATCCAAGCCATCTGTTGGCGCAGGGCGGCGGCTGCGCGGTGACCTTGCTGCCTACGCTTGGTCTGTTTCATCCGCGGCTCCCCGCTGTACCCGTCGGCGGGTTGGCTTGCGCGTCGGGGCTTGGGCTGGTGCTTGGGCTTGGACTTCGGCGAGACGGCGGGTGAGTTCGGCGTTCTCGCTGCGCAGCCGCTCGAGGTCGTCCGGCGTGCTCAACGCCGCTGCCTCGATGCCGGCGATCACATCCGCGGCTGCGCGCGCCACCGCGTCGGCTGATGCGCGCAGCACTTCGAGACGGCGACGCAGGTCCTGGCGGAGCTCCGCGGCGGGATCCACCGAGGCTGTCGCCGATGGCTGGATGGTGGCGCCCAGGTCCTCGCCGGGGCGGGCGGCTCGGGCGGCGTCTTTCGCGCGTTCGAGCGACCCGCGCTCCTCGCGCAGGCCGTCGACCAGGTCCTCGAGCGACTCCTGCAGGTCGCCGGGCAGCAGGTCGCTCGACGTCGAGCCCGAGAGCCGCTTGGACAGCAGCGCCGCCGTCTCGGCGTCATGGCCCAGCCGGCGCAGCGCGGCGCGGGGCGAGCAATCGAACTCCTTGGCCAGGGTGCCGAACAGCGCGCGCACCGCGCCGACCATTTCGGGGTCGGGTGCAACGAGGTCGAAGTGGTCCCAGGTCGCGTCGCCGTGCACCGCCACCCAGCGCAGGGCGGCGTCGCGGTCGGTGGATGCGTCGAGCAGCGCGGCGCGCAGCAGGCGCAGGCGCTCGCGCGCGGCCGACGAGGGGTGGCGCTCGGTGTTGGTCGCCACCACCTGCACGGCGATGTACAGGTTGGCGCCGAGCCGCTTGATCGCGGCGTCGACCGCGAAACGCATGTCGGTGGCGGTGGCCATCGACCAGCGGTGGTCGCCGGGCGAGGACGACATCGACAGCAGCAACCATGGCGCCAGGCGGTGGCGGTACTGGTAGGCGTGCTTGCTGCGCGGCACTTCCTCGAAGCCGCGCCCGGTGGCCCAGCCGATCCATTCGCGGTGGGTCCACGCGGCGACCGTGCCTGGGCGCGGCATGTCGGAGGGCATGGGCAGGCCGTAGATCCCCGCCGCCGCCGGCGGCAGCAGGAGGTCGTCCCACTGCTCGGTAGCCGTCAGTGAGAACCAATCCGCGGCCAGCGATCGCCACGGTTCGGCGATCTGCTCGAGCGGAACGTCGACGCCCGCGGGCAGGCTCTCGATATCGTCGAGGTGGCGATGGTCGATGCGCATGCCCGGTCGTAGCGGGTCCGCAGGGCCGGGCCACACGTGCGCCCAGTCAGTTGCCGGTAGCTGGGACTAGGTGCTGGACGCTGGCAACACGACAGCGATCCCGCTTTCCCGCTTCCCCGCTTCAGCTTTCGCGAATCACCGCCACGCCATAGCGCTCGAGCGTCAGCGGCCCGCTCGCCGGCTTCCCGGTGAGCAGGTCGCTGC
>JACDEC010000122.1 GCA_013816645.1 Planctomycetota bacterium | reverse complement strand
CAGCCGGCTCGAGAAGCCCAGGGCCAGCAGGATCTGCAGGCCCACCGCGCTGTCCTCGGGCAACCAGCGCTGCATGATCAGCATGAAGACGACCGCGGAGACCAGGCGCACGACGCCGTACAGGCGCATGCGCCCGCTCGAGTAGCGGCCGCGGATCCGCGGCGGAATGAGGTCGCTCATCCACGCCAGCCAGGCCGGATTGCCGATCGCGCCGCACGACGCGATGGCGATGCACAAGGTCAGCGCGGTCGGCAGGCTCCAGGCGCTGTCAGGCGCGTGAATCGGCAGCGAGAGCAGGGCCAGCGCGAGGATCTGGATGACGATCGTCGCCAGCAGCGCGCGCTTGTTGCCGCCCAGCGCGGCGATGATCGGCGCGACGATCGGTCCGAGCACCGACGCGGTGAGCATCGGCACGATGGTCAGCAGGCCGATCGCCTGGGCGCTGGCGCCGAGCCGATGCTGCAGCAGCGGCACCAGCCAGACTTCGATGACCACGGCCATCACGCCGATCACCGCACCGTCGATGGAGGCGAGGGTCAGTCCGCGCTGGACCGGGCTCTTGTCCAGGCGCTGCAGCCAGCGCGGTCCGCTACGTCGTGCTCGAGCGGGCGGGTCGTCGCGAGCTGCCGGGGGAACGTCGTCCATCTGTCGCTGTCGTCGCGCTTCGCCGTGGGAACCGGTCTAACGTACCTGCGGCCGGCACGCGTGCGCCCGGTCTGCAGCCGTGATCGTGGGAAGGACCGGTTCGGTGGTCGAGGCGATCAGGAGGAGGCGACTCTAGTCCCCCGCGCGGACCGTCAATTCCGCGGCGAAACGTGAGCCTTGGGAGCTCTCATCCCGCGCGCTGCGTCCTGCTTCAGGAAACCATCCAGATGCCGCCGAGCACGATGGCGACGCCGGCCACCCGGTAGGCCAGGACGCCGCCCTCGCCGACGCCGACGCGCTTGCCCAGGATGCGACCGAGCAGCGCGCGCTCGCCCTGGATCAGGGGCTTGGCCGCGGCGACCAGGACCAGCCCGACGATCATGCTGACCAGCGCCACCAGGGTCAGCGGCACCAGGTCAGCGCAGGTGCGCGACAATCCGGCGAGCAGCGCGAAGGTCGCGACCAGCGAACTGGCGAGCAGGACGTCGCCGAGCCGCACCGAGGCGTGGCGCTTGGGCGGCTGCTGGGGGACGCCGCGCATGATCGAGCGCAGGAATTCGTCGGCGTCGGTGCTGGGCAGGCCATCGGCGTGCTCGGCGAGCAGACGGTCGGCGCCTTCGAAGCGGCGCAGTCGCGCGGCGGCGCCGGCATCGGCTGCGACCAGATGGCCGACGGCGGCGGCCTGATCGGCGCCGAGTTCGCCGTCGACGTAGCGTTGCAGAAGCCGGTCGGTGTCGTGCATCGTGTTCACCAGGGGAGACGCGTGGTGCGGCTGGAATCCGGACGCTTCGACCGGTAAACGGTCGAGCCCCGGGAACGTTTGCTGCGATGTGGTGCAGGTGTTACGGCCCGACATGTCAGCCGCCTCCGACCAGGGTCACGACCTCGACGACGTCGTCGCTGGTCAGGGTCCTGGCGGTATGGTCGCTGCGGCGGACGAGCTGGCGGTTGACCTCGATGGCCACCCGGGTGCTGGGCAGCTGCAAGGTTGCGAGCAGATCCGCCACGGTGGCGCCATCGCTGAGGTCGAGGTCCTGATCGTTCACCCGCACGCGCATGGTCGGCAGCATGGTGATACACCCGGCTTCGCCAGTGCCGGAAGCTCCCACACGCACCCAGGGGCTGTTGCTGGCTCTGTTTACGCTGTTGTACCAAGTTCCTGCGCCTGGGCGGTGACCAGGGGCAGGGCCTCGGCGATGATCGGACGGTAGTCATCGTGGCGACCCAGGCTCCACAGCGCGACCAGCAGGTTGCGGCGGAAGCGCTCGTAGCCGATGCGGCGGATCGCCCGCGCGGCGAAGTGGGCGTCGAACGTCTCGGCGCGCACCGCGAGCAGTTCGGTTTCGCGATCGGCGCCGAGCAGTCGCGCGTCGCCCGCGGGGGGCGCGAAGCGGTTCCACGGACAGACCTCCTGGCAGAGGTCGCAACCGAACCACCAGCCGGCGAAGCGCTCGGCGAGCGCCCGCGGGATCACCCCGCGGTGCTCGATGGTCAGGTAGCTGATGCAGCGTTCGGAGATCACCCGCCGTCCGCTGATCGCCGCGGTCGGGCAGCGCGTCTCGCAGGCGGTGCAGCGTCCGCAGCGGTCCTCGCCGTGGCCGCCGTGTCGCGGCGCGAGCGGCGCTTCGGTGAGCAGGAATCCGAGCACGCGATACGAGCCGGCATCGGGCGCGATCAGCAGGCCATTGCGACCCAGCCAGCCGAGACCAGCGAGTTGGGCGAGCGTGCGTTCGTTGAGCGGCGCCGAGTCGCACGCGGCGCGGTAGTTCCAGCCGCCGCGCTGCTCGAGCGCGCGCCCGATCCGGCCGAGCTTCGGCCGCAGCAGGTTGTGGTAGTCCTTGCCGGCGGCGTAGCGCGCGCGGCGCAGACCGTCCGATCCGCTGTCCGACTGGTACGGCAACGCCACGGCGAGTATGGCGCGCGCGCTGGGCAGCAGCCCGGTTGGTTCGAGCCGCAGGGCGGTGTGCTCGTGCAGGTAGGCCATGTCGCCGACGCCCTCGGCGAGCATCGCGGCGAGGGGGACCGGATCGAACGTGGCCGGTGGCGGCGCGAGCACCGCCAGGGCGGTCAGTCCTTCGGCGGCGCACAAACCCGCGACGACCGCGAACGGGATGGGAGCGTCGCTCGGCTGATCGGGGGAGACGCTCACGATGCGGACCACAGCCTACGCGGTGCAGACGGCGGCCCTACCCCCTGACCGGTCATGGTTGCGTCGTTCATCCCCACACACCGCACAGGCCGAGATCGTCATCGAGGTGGCGCAACGAACGGCTGCGTCCGCGACCTGCTCCGCGACCGATGCGCTGCAGCACGGCGATCAGGCTTTCCGGTCGTCCCAGTGCCCATCCCTGGCGCAGCGCTTCGCCGTAGGCGCGTCGGGCGCTCGCGGGCAGGCTGCGGTTCGAGCGATCGACCCATTCCTGCAGCTCGGCGTCGGCAGGGGGAGTCAAGCCAGGCGGGCCATCGTCGGTCGGGAACCATTGGTCGCCTGGGCCGACGCGCAGCGGTGGCGGAGCGAGATGGGGATCCGAGGTCGCTCCCTGGCCGTGGCGACCGCGGCTGGAGGCGACGATGTCGTCGTGCAGCGCGACGTCCTCTTCGAGCCACGCCATCGCCGCCAGCAGCGCTGCATCGTCAGCCAGCAGGCACGCCCGGTAGCGCGCCGCCCACATCGCTCCGCTGCGCCCATGCGCGCCGTTGACCGCCCGGCTGATGCGTTGCTGCAGCGTCTGCATGAGTCCGCTCAGACTGGTCAGGCGCGCGGCGATGCGCTGTGGCGGCGGGGTGCGCAGGCTGCCGAGCATCGCCCAGCGCTGGCGCAGCCAGGGCTCTTCGAGCGGCACGCCGGGATGGTGGTGCACGACCAAGTGCAGACCGTTGCGCGCGATGGCGTAGGCGAAAACGCGGGCATCGAAAGCCGAACGGACCCGCTCGATCACCTCCAGGCAGCGCGTGGCATCGGCGAGATCAGCGAAGACCGGGTGGTCGAGCGCACAACGGGCCCACACGTAATAGGAGTGTGGTGGGCCAAGCAGTTCGCTCCGCAGCGGCATGGCCAGCAGACCATGCTGCGAATTCCATGTCAGACAATGAATAAGCGACTTGAACCGTTGTCAGTCGCTGACTATGGTTCCCCAACTCTTAACCGGACTCGGTTTACGGAGGATTTCGCATGGCCATCCACCCGTTGGCGATCGTCGACCCCGAAGCGCAGGTCCACCCGACCGCGAGCATCGGACCCTTCTCCTACGTGAAGGGCAAGGTGGTCATCGAAGCCAACGTCGATCTCCGCAACCACGTCACGGTTTACGGCCGCAGCACCATCGGCGAAGGCACCATCGTGATGCCGCACGCGGTGGTCGGCGGGGATCCCCAGGACCTCAAGTTCCGCGGCGAGGACAGCGAGGTCGTGATCGGCAAGCGTTGCCGGATCCACGAGTTCGTCACCATCAACAAGGGCACCGCCTCGGGCGGCATGCGCACCGTGATCGGCGATGACTGCCTGATCATGACCAGCGCGCACATCGCCCACGACTGCCAGCTCGCCGAACGCGTGGTGATCAGCAACAACGCCCAGCTCGCCGGACACATCACGGTGGGGCGCAAGGCGATCATCAGCGGCATGGTCGGCGTCCACCATTTCGTCACCATCGGCGAACTCGCCTTCGTCGGCGCGATGAGCGGCATCCGCACCGACGTGCCGCCCTTCACCATCGCCGAAGGCCATCCCGCCGAGGTCCGCAACGTCAACGTGGTCGGCCTGCGCCGCGACGGCTTTGCCGACGCCGACATCCGCGCGATCAAGGATGCCTTCCGCGAGCTGTTCCACGACCGCACCGCCGACGAGCGGGTTGAAGCGCTCGCCCGGGTGCGCGCCAGCGCCGCTGCCGGCAGCCCGGTGCACCGGCTGTGCGACTGGGTGGTCCAGCAGCGCGAAACCAGCATCAAGGGCCGCCTCCAGGAAGCCCATCGCACGCCCCTGCCGATGACCCCCGGCAAGGCTGCTGGCGAAGCGGATGCGAACGCCGCGCGCGCGGCGGTACGCGCTTGAGACTGATTCCGCCGTTGCGCGGAGCAGGTCGAGGGTCGCCGAACCCGCCCCCATCCCGGCACTTGCACATCGGCTTCGCGCTCTAGACTTCCGCTCCTCGCGAAGGAAGGGATCCCCATGAGCATGCACGGTAGTTTCGCCAGCACGGGCGGTATGAGCAAGCATCGCAACGTCCTCACCCGGGCCGAGCGCATCGAGCGCCTCAAGGCCGACGGTCGCTGGACCATCGAGAAGGGCGTGACCAACCTGCCCAAGGTCCGCAACATCAAGCTCGCGTGATGGGTCTTGGGAGACGGCGCATGCCGTCTCCCGATGAACCGCGCTGAGCAGCCTGCTCCTGAGCAGGCTCCCGATCGAGACGACCCGCGTCAGCCGACGCGGGTCGCTTCGTTGAAATACGACGCGTGCGCGGCGAAACCATTGGGCCGTCTTGCGTTGACGCGGTCCGCCATAGGCTCCGCGCTCCATTCAAACCAACCCGATCGGCGCATGGCGCGACGGGCCTTCCGAGGAGTTTCCCATGGCCACCAAGATCGCGATCAATGGCTTCGGCCGCATCGGTCGCCTGGTGTTCCGCGCCATCGTCGAGCAGGGCCTGCTCGGCAAGGATTTCGAAGTCGTCGCCGTCAACGACCTGGTCCCCGCCGACAACCTCGCCTACCTGGTGAAGTTCGATTCGACCCAGGGCAAGTTCACCGGCACCGTGTCGTCGAAGAAGAGCAAGCCCGAGGTCGCCGAGGACGACGTGCTCGTGGTCAACGGCAAGGAGATCAAGGTCCTGGCCTGCCGCGACAACTGGCCGTGGAAGGACCTCGGCGTCGACATCGTCATCGAGTCGACCGGCCTGTTCACCTCGGAAGACAAGGCCAAGCTGCACATCGCCGCCGGCGCCAAGCGCGTGGTGATCTCGGCGCCCGCCTCGGGCGACGGCGTGAAGACCATGGTCTGCGGCGTCAACGAGCAGGAGTACGATCCGGCCAAGCACGCCATCGTCAGCAACGCCAGCTGCACGACCAACTGCCTGGCGCCGCTGGTGAAGACCATCCTCGACGCGGGCTTCGGCCTGACCGAGGGCCTGATGACCACCGTGCACGCCTACACCGCGACCCAGAAGACCGTCGACGGTCCCTCGAAGAAGGACTGGAAGGGCGGCCGCACCGCGGCGACCAACATCATCCCGAGTTCGACCGGTGCCGCCAAGGCGGTCGGTCTCGTGCTGCCGCAGGTCAAGGGCAAGCTCACCGGCATGGCCTTCCGCGTGCCGACGCCGACGGTCTCGGTCATCGACTTGACCTTCAAGACCGAGAAGGCGACCTCGCTCGCCGAGATCAACGCGGCGATCAAGAAGGCGTCCGAGACCAACCTCAAGGGCATCCTCGGTTACACCGACGAGGAAGTCGTCTCGACCGACTTCACCCACGACACCCGCTCGTCGATCTACGACGCGGGCTCGTCGATCGAGCTGAACAAGAACTTCTTCAAGCTGATCAGCTGGTACGACAACGAGTGGGGTTACAGCAACCGCGTCGTCGACCTGCTCAAGCACATGGTCGCTAAGGGCGTCTGAATCGCATCCGTTCTCGGACGCGATGCCGGCGTTGGACTCGCCTTGCGCTCCCGACGGAGCGCGGCGGGTCGTCCGCCTTGGCCTCGCGACCGATAACGGCGCGATTCGGTATTTAGTGAGAATCTTGATCGAACCGGAGGGGGGCCCTCCGGTTCGATTCTTAGATTGGCGACGGGGTCGTGCGGAACGCAATGTCGCTGATGTGCCACTACGGCCTTCCCTTCGCCGGGGTGGGCGCATCATTTCCCGAACATGAAGCTCCAGGTATTCCGTTCGCGTGAATCGGCGGGGCACGCGCTCGCGCGGCTGCTCGCCGAGGCCATCGCCGAGCAGCCCGACCTGACGCTCGGCTTGTCGGCGGGCAACACCAGCCTGTACGCCTACGCCGAGCTGGTGCGGCTGTTCCACGCCAAGGGCGGGTTCAGCTTCCGACGCGTCACCTGCTTCAACACCGACGAGTACGTCGGGCTGCTGCCCGGCGATCCGCGCAGCACGCGCTACATCATGAACTACCACCTTTTCAACCAGGTGGATGTGCAGCGCGAGCAGACCTACGTCCCCACCGGCGACGCCGCGGACATCGACGCCGAGTGCAGCGCCTACGACCTGCTCATCCAAGCGCGCGGCGGGCTCGACCTGCTGGTGCTCGGGCTGGGCCACAACGGCCACATCGGCTTGAACGAGCCGGGAAGCACGCGCGGCAGCCACACCCGGGTGGTCGACCTGACCCCGTCGACACTGGCCGCGGTGTCCGGCGGCGAACGCTTCAAGCACCTCGACGAGACCCCGTCCAAGGCGATCACCCTGGGCATGGCGGAGATCCTGAACGCACGCAAGGTGCTGCTGATCGCCAGCGGGCTGGGCAAGTCGGAAATCGTGCATCGCGTGGTGCGCGGGCGAGCCGGTCCGAGCGTGCCTGCGACCCTGCTGCTCAACCACCCCGACCTCACCATGATCATCGACCACGACGCGGCATCCCGCCTGGAACAATCGGATCCGCGCATCCGGGTGCTCGCGTGATCGTCGCGACGTCCGCCGACGCCGCGCGGTCGCGATGAACGCCCCGTCCGCCGGGCAGGCGGCGCAGCTGGCCCGACCGATACCGGCAACCCTGACGGCGCTCGCCGCGACCATCGGCGAAGGGAGCGAACTCCTCGAGTCGACCCGCGCGGTGCTCAAGCGCCGCGACAACGTGCTCGGCATGCTCACTCGCCAGCTCACCCGCGAGGAGATCGCGGTGATGGAGGACCGCGGCTGCCGCGCCGAGGACTGGTCGCTGGTCTGCGTCGCCCAGGACTTCGACCCGTTCCGCGTGCGCCGCACCCATCTCAAGGGCCGCTGCGCGCTCGGCCGCTTCGCCGGCGAGGTCGAGGTCATGCCGGGCATGACGCTGCCCACCGGCATCTACGACTGCACGCTGATCGCCTGCCAGGTCGGCAACGACTGCCTGCTCGAGAACGTGCGCTTCGCCGCCAACCTGATCGTCGAGCGCGGTGCGGTGCTGTTCGACGTCGGCGCGATCACCTGTTCGGGCCAGGCCGCGTTCGGTTGCGGTCAGCGCCTGCCGCTGGCCTGCGAAGTCGGCGGCCGCGACGTGCCGTTGTGGGCCGAGATCACCGTCGAGGCCGCGGCGATGATCGCGCGCGACCGCGGCGACCTCGCCGGCCAGCAGGCGGTCGCGGCCGCGGTCGACCGCTACCGCGAGGCCCTGCTCAGCCCGGTGGGC
>JACDEC010000614.1 GCA_013816645.1 Planctomycetota bacterium | reverse complement strand
CCCGCAGCCGGCGCTCGGTGGCGGTCGCCCAGGCCCAGGCCCAGGCCGCCGGCGAATGGGTGCGCGAACTCGGCAGCTACCGTCTGCTGCGCCGGCTCGGTTCGGGCGGCATGGGCGAGGTCTGGGTTGGCGAGCACCGCATGCTCGCGCGCCGCGCGGCGATCAAGCTGGTGCTGCGCCGGGCCCTGGCCGGGCGCAGCGAGGACCAGATCCAGGTCACCATCGCACGCTTCCAACGCGAAGCCCGCGCGACGGCGTCGCTGCGCAGCCGCAACACCATCCAGGTCTACGATTTCGGCGTCAGCGCCGGCGGCGATTTCTACTACGTCATGGAGTTGCTCGAGGGCTACGACCTCCACGCGCTGGTCCTGAACTTCGGACCGCCGCCGCTCGGGCGCATCGTCCACCTCGCGCGCCAGGTCTGCCGCAGCCTGGCCGAGGCCCACGATCGCGGGCTCGTCCACCGTGACATCAAGCCGGCCAACATCTTCTGCAGCGAACTCGGCGGCGAGGGCGACGTGGTCAAGGTGCTCGATTTCGGCATGGTCATCGCGCCGGCGGTCGCCAATGGTCGCTTGACCTCGCCGGACATGGCCCAGGGCACGCCGAGCTTCATGGCGCCGGAACAGGCGCGCGGCCTGCCCATCGGCCCGCACGCCGATCTCTATGCTTTGGGCTGCGTGCTCCACGTGCTGATCACCGGCGACGATGTCTTTCCCCAATCACATCCCGTGGCGGCCGCGCTGGCCCACGTCAACGAATCGCCAGCGCCCTTGAGTCGCCGCACCAAGCGGACGATACCCGCGGCCCTCGAGCGTCTGGTCATGGCCTGCCTGGCCAAAAATCCGGCCGATCGCCCCGCCGACGCCAGGGTCATGGAGGCGGCGCTGGCCGCGATCGAGATCCCGTCAGATGAACGCTGGGACGACGCGGCGATCCGAGCCTGGTGGCAGGCGCATCCGCCGCGCCGCCTCGGGGTCGAACTGGTCGCCGAGCGCATGGATCTGCAGCCCCGCTTCGTGCCCGCCCCCCGCAGCGAAACCGAGCCGGTCGGCAAGACGCCGGCGAGCTGAACGAACGCTACGGCGCTGCCAGTTCCACCGGGCGTCCGCCGGCCAGGCGCGATTGCTCGGCGGCGAGCGCGATACGGTGGCTCTCGACGCTGGCGTGGATGCCAGTGGTCATGGTGCGCGGGTCGCTCTTGGCGAACTCATCGATCAGTGCCGCGATCATCCCATGATCGCCGCCGCCGTGACCGCCGACGCCAGCAGGCACGTCGCGCAACTCGCGACGGCCGTCGAGCCATTCGATGACTAGGTCGCGGCCGGTGAGGTCGCGGATCGAGGTACCGAAGCGGACCAGCGCGGTGGTGCCGCGGATGGTGGTGTGGCGTCCCTCGTCGAAGGCGGTCATGGTCAGGGTGGCGACCGCGCCGTTGGCGAATTCCATCGACACGACCTGGCGGTCGACGACGTCGTTGCCGGCGCGCCAGGCGCATTTCCCCCAGGGCTTCTCGCGCAGCCAGGCCGTGATTTCGGCGTCCGACTTGCCGGGCAGCAGCGGATCGACCCAGCCCAGCCAGTCGCGGCGGTCGCCGAGGTAGCGGTGCGCGTCGTAGTGGCACTTGCCGACGTGCGGGCAGCCGTCGGTGCAGCGCGCCGTGGATCCCGCCGGCGCACGTTCGGGACGGAAGTAGGCCAGTGATCCGAACGACGAGATGCGGGTGCACGGCTGGCCCATCCACCAGCTCAGGATGTCGGTGTCGTGGCAGCACTTGGCGAGGATCATCGGGCTCGACACCGCGCTCTGCGACCAATGGCCGCGCACGAAGCTGTGCACCTGGTGGAAGGCGCCGACGCCCTCGGCGTGCTCGATGTCGACGACCTCGCCGATGGCGCCGCTGTCAATCAGGCGTTTGACCTCGGCGTAGAGCCGGGTGTAGCGCAGGACGTGGCAGACGAGCACGCGGCGATTCGCGCGCTCGGCCGCGGCGAGCACCCGTTCGACCTGATCGAGGTCCTTGGCGATCGGCTTCTCGAGCAGGATGTGGTAGCCGAGTTCCAGCGCGCGGATCGCCGGCTCGACGTGATCGCTATCCTGGGTGGCGATGATCGCGAGATCGGCGATGCGTCCCGCCGCGAACAACTCGGCGTGGCTGGCGAAGCCGCGGAAGTCGGCCTGCCCCGACATCGCGCGCACGTGCGCGACGCGCGCGGCATCGGGATCGGCGCCGCCGATCAGGCGGTAACGGGAATCGGCGGCAACCAGCCCGCTGTAGACGCGGCCTCGGCCGCCGCAACCGACGGTGACGACAGTCAATGGGCTCATGGGGTCCTCGGAGGTCTCGGATGGACTCAAATGGACATAGGAGCGAGCGCGCAGCCCGGCGCGATGACGTGCGCCGCGGCGGCTGGGTACTGGCGATGCGAGTCGCGGTAGGCGTCAATCCAGGCGCGAGCGAATCCGCCGGCGTCGGCGGCCGGCACTAGCGCCCAGAC
>JACDEC010000613.1 GCA_013816645.1 Planctomycetota bacterium | reverse complement strand
GGCCAGGGCCGCCTGGGCCTGGGTCTCGCTCATGCCCTGGGTGTTCAAGCTGATCGCCACCACCTTGCCGGGATGCAAGGGCGCGAGCATGGCCTCGTACATGTGACCGTAGTGGGCGAGCGACGGGATCGGCACGTCGGTATGGCGATGGTGGGTGCGCGACGGCATGTGGCAGAGCACCATCGCGTCCGGGCAGGTGCCGTGCAGCAGGGCGATCGACACCGCGGCGTAGCACGGGGAGAGGATCGAATCCTGGCCTTCGACGAGCAGGAGATCCACGCCCTTCGACTCGCGCACCACCAGGCGTTCGACCGCGCCGCTGGCGAAATCGGCGATGGTCCGGTCGATGCAGATGCCGCGGCCCTTGACCAGCACGCCGTCCTGGCCGGTGGCGACGTAGCGGGTGCGCAGCTTGCGCGAGCGCATCGCCCGCTCGAGCATCAGCGTGGTGGTGGTCTTGCCGATGTTGCAGTCGGTGCCGACGGTCAGCACCCGGAACGCCTTCGACGCGCGCGCCGCGCCGGTGCCGATGCACGGCTCCTCGTCGGGGATCTTACGCAGGTTGATGATGTCGACGGCGTGGCGCGCGGCCAGGCTGGTCAGGTTGGGATCGCCGCCGACGCTCTCGTGCAGGCCCGAGATGATGCCGACGCGATTGCGAATCGCCTCGTAGACCACCGGGCGCAGCTCGCTCGGGAGGTAGCCACCCGGCGTCGCCACGCCGATCACCAGGTGCTTGGCGCCGAGCTTGACCGCGTCGAGCGCCGACCCGACCACCGGGATGCCGTGGCCCACGCCGGTGAGCTTCTCGAGATTCATCCCCGCGTGCTTGGTATCGATGACGCAGACCACGTCGTGGGGCCGGAAGCGCAGCAGGGCGATCGCGGTCTTGTTGCGGAAGGCGTCGATGCCATCGGTGAGCACGGCGAGTCGGCGGCCATCCTGCTTGCCCTTGGGCACTTGCGGCTGACCGATGAGGGCGGCGTGGATGGCGGCGGGCGTGGGGTGATCCATGGCGGGCGGCGACTTCCGGTGGGGAGCGGGTCGATGGGGATGAGGCGTCTGCCAGCATTCCACGCCCGCGGGCCAGCGCCATATCCGGCTCGCCCATCGGCGGGGAATCCCGATCGCATGTTCAATGTCGACGAGCCGCGCCTGGGATCAGCGCGTCCGCGCTGCCGACGCGCGCAGGATCGGATACATGCCCGAGATCCCCGGGCATGGATGCGCCCCGCCCGACGCGAAGATGCGCCATGCCCTCCCGCCCGTCGAACCGAGGATCCTCCATGAGCCCTCCGACACTCGTGCTCTGCTGGTCGATCATCATCGCGCTGTGCGCGGCGCGCGTCGACGCAGCGGACGCTGCCGTCGCCCCCGGTATGCGCGGAGTGGCCATCGGCACCGCCGGCTCGCCCTACGGGTTCGCCGAATACGTCCCGCCCAGGTACGCGACCGCGGCGACGGCGACATTCCCCCTGGTGATCACCCTGCATGGCATGGGCACCGACGGCTCCGGACAGGACACCACCGAGATCATGGCCAAGGTCGGTGGACTCGGACCGCTGGGCCTGATCAAGGCGGGCCGCACCTGGTTCGCGGACGCCGGCGCGATCTGCGTCAATCCGCTGGCGCCGTGGGTGTGGTGGAACCACGACACCATGAACACGTTCGTCGACGCGCTGATGCGGCGCTACCGCGTCGACGCCGACCGGGTCTACATCAACGGCTGCAGCATGGGCGGCGCCGGCACCACCGGTTACGTGCAGCATTATGGCGAGCGCATCGCCGCCTGCATGCCCGACGCGGTCGCCTTCAATCCGTCGCCGGGCGACGGCGCGACGTTCGCGACGGTGCCGACCTGGTCGTTCCACGCCTGGGGCGACACGGTGTGCCCGCTCTTCCCGCTCGAAACCGGCCAGAGCGCGGCGCGCGCCGAGCCCTACCCGCACGGCAGCTCGACCATCCTGTGGATGGACGAGATCGCCGGGCACATCAACGGTTCGAAGAGCCGGACCACCCTGATCGCGAACTACCCGAACAAGGGCAGCGCCACCATCGCCGCGTCCGAGACCGCCACCGCGAACTACTCGACCGCCAAGGGCTGGACCTGGGTCAAGGGCGTCGATGCGACCTCCGGTCCGCTGGCCAAGTTCACCATCTACGCGGGAGGCCACCACGGATGGAATCCGGCCTACGACAGCAAGCCGGTCTGGCAGTGGCTGTTCGCGCAGCGTCGCAAGGCTGCGCCGCCCGCCGGCGCGCGCTGACGGGCTGGTCACAGCGAGCGGCCGACCGCCTCGCCGATCGCTTTCAGGCCGTGCTGGTCGAGCTGCCGGAGCAGTCCGCGATTGATCGCCCGGGCCAGTCCGGGCCCCTGGTAGATGAACCCGGTGTAGACCTGGACCAGCGAGGCGCCGTGGACGATCTTCTCCCAGGCGGCGTCGACGCTGTCGACCCCGCCGACGCCGATCACCGGTAGGCGCCCGGACAGCCGCCGGGCGACGCG
>JACDEC010000612.1 GCA_013816645.1 Planctomycetota bacterium | reverse complement strand
TCTCTCGCCGCAAGTCGTGTGCGCAAAAGTTTCGTTCGATGACCTGGCGCCTGGGAGGCCGGGGCGGGGCCCGGGAGGACCCAAGCGGCCTGGCCGCTCCAGGCACGTGCGCAGGCTGGCCCAGGGCCGATCGGATGGGCGAAGGTGTCCCGCTGACCAACGACGGCGTTTGGGCTCTGAGGGCAAAGGAGCGGCCCCCACCGCGTTTCCTCTCGAAATCCCATTTACTACTGGGCAAGCGTGTACGTAAGTAGGCATGCCAGTTTCCGGCACCCCAAAAGTCGGCACCTGAAATCCGGCACCCCTCGGAATGGCATGGCCTGATCGCGATGGGCGCGCGCATCCCATGACGTCACAGCGCATGGCCGTAGCATCACAAACTATGGGGTTATATGTTGTGACGTAACGCGGGAGCATCGGTGTTTACCGTGCTTCCTGCGCGTAAGCCATGAAACGCCCTGTTTCGCGCCATGAAGTGTAGGCGCTCAGCACGCACGCAACGCGGTAGATACCGTGTGCCTGTGGTCTATTGCTTCGGAAAACAGTCATTTACTGCTGATCTCGGCCTTGCAGTAGATCGTCAGCGTGAACGGTCGGCCGATCAGGCAGCAAATGGCGGCGACGATGAGTCGCCGCGCCCCTGCGATGCGCGCTTTCAGCGGCGCGCCTGGTCGGTCGAAGTGGCAGTGGATGGTGTCTGGCAAAGCGGTCATGCCTTCGATTTCCTGGGCAGGGTGAAGCTGGGGCCGCGACGTTCGAGCGGGACGTCGGTCAGGCGGCGCGACTTCGGCGTCCACATCGCATAGCCACCCTGCCACCAGATGGTGTCTCCCGGCTGCATGTTGTGGTTCGATCGCGCCAGGTGCAGGCCGACACGATCACGGCGACCGTGCTTCTCCTCGACGACGTGCACTTCGATGAAGCGGTCGCAGGGGAACACCTCAGTGATCAAGCCGCCGATCACGTCAACCGGCCCGCAGCCGGTACTGCATCGGATAGGTGTTCGGGACGGTCTGCAGCAGGTCGCCTGCATTCAGCATCGCCTGTCGCGCCCCCTGCGAGGTGCACGGGCGAGCGCGGGCCATCTCTGTGATTGTCATGGTCCCGCCGCGCTCGCGCAGCATTTCGACGACCCAGTACCTCCCTTTTTCGCGTTCCGTCTTCGGCGCCTTGGGCGCCACCGCGATCAGCTTCCCAGGCTGAATGGTCATCGGCGCTTCCTTGGGCAGGTCGTGCTTCGCCGTGATGACGATGGGCGCACCCGACCTGATCCGCTCGGCCTGCGCGCGCAGCTGGGCGTTTTCCTTGCGCAGCCGGTCGTTTTCCTCGTTGGCCAGTCGCTCGGCGCGCTGGGCGATCGCCAGTTGGCGCCCCATGCCCAGCATGATCGGGTCGCGCAGTTGTTCGATGGTGAAGCGCAGGCGCACCGCGCTGTCGTCGGCGTCGATCTCGTCGGGCATGGTCAGGCTCGCTTTCCGAATAGGCGGACCAGGGGGACCTTCCGCCGCTTGAAGTAGTGTTCGTTCATGGTCTCGGCGCGCTTCCAGCCGCCGGCGCCCTGGATGTCCGCGCTGCTGTTCTCGCGGTTCTCATGGGCCAACGTCACCCAGGTGGCGCGCAGCGCGTGCGCGTAGGCCTCGGGCAGGTCCATCAGCCGGAATACCGCCTTGGCCCAGCGGCTGACCTGCTCTGATGTCGGCGCCGCGCCGCGATCGTCGGCGAACACGAATGCATCCGGGTCCTGGTCGACGCGCTCGCGCTCGAGCAGCGCCACGACGGACGGATGCACGTGCACCGTGCGCGGCTTGCGGCCCTTGCCGACGACGTTCCAGACCGACGGAGCCGGCCGCTGGCCCCAACGACGCGCGCGGAAGTTGCCCCAGCGCAGGTTCGCGGCTTCATGCTCGCGGAGCCCGTGCAGCGATGCGATCACCAGGCACAGGAAGCCACGGCGCGGCAGGTGCGCCGCGGCGGTCGTCCAGAACAGCACCAACTGCTCAGGCGTCAGCACGACGCCTTCGCGGTCAACATGGCGGCCGGTGGTGACTGGAACGGCTGGGATCGGCACCCAGCGATGCTTGCGCAGCGCCAGGTCGCCGTCGACGAACGCCAGCAGGCTGTTCAGCGCCGCCGTAGCCGCGTTGACCGTGCGCGGGGCTCGCCTGCGATCGGTGCGCAGCACTTCGCGCGCGTAGGCCCGCTGCCAGGTCAGGCCGGCTTCCTGGGGCAGGTCGATCAGGTCGGCGACGGCGGCCACGCGCAGGGCGGCGAGCAGCGTCCGGGCGAGGTAATAGTACGTCCGCCGGGTGGTCTCGGCGCGCCGCTCCAGCCAGGCGGCGACGATGTGCATCAGCAGGAACTCGGCGCCCAAGTGCTCGCAGAGGTCGCGCGCGATCGTCCAACTGCCCGGCCATGCTGGCTGCCCGGTGCGCAGGCTGTTGCCTTTGCGGTCGCAGTCGAGCCGCCGCAGCAGGCGTTCGACGGCGCGATCGCTCAGGGTGGTGCGG
>JACDEC010000121.1:6007-8036 GCA_013816645.1 Planctomycetota bacterium | reverse complement strand
GGCCTATCCCACCGCCGCGCATTTCCGCCGCCTGCTCCAGGCCAAGCTGCCGCTGTTCCTGCGCCAGATGCCGGCGAGCGATCCGCTGGCTGCGCTCGCCGGCAAGCCCGCCGCGGTGGTGCCGGCGCTGGTCTCGTCTCGTTGGCCAGCCGTCGATCCCGCACGCATCGACCTCTCCGGCCTGCTCATCGACCACCGGGTCCCGCCGGTGGCGATGCGCGGCGGCGCGACGGCGGCGGTGGCGCGACTGCGCGACTTCCTCGCCGCCGACGTGGTCGCCTACGGCCAGGTGCGCAACCAACCCGACGACGATCGAACCAGCCGCTTGTCTCCGTGGCTGCACTTCGGGCATCTGTCGGCGCACCAGGCGCTCGCCGAGACCCTCGAGCACGCGCGCTGGTCGCCCGATCGTCTCGCCACCCGGTCCACCGGCGCCAAGGAGGGCTGGTGGGGCATCGACGCAGGCAGCGAAAGCTTCATCGACGAGCTGATCATCTGGCGCGAACTCGGTTTCGTCTTCGCCGACCACGTCCCCGGCTACGACCAGTGGGACTCGCTGCCGCCGTGGGCCCGCGCCACGCTCGATCTGCACGCCGGCGATCCGCGTCCGCAACTCTACGCGCTCGAGCAGTTCGCGAACGCGGCGACCCACGATCCGCTGTGGAACGCCGCGCAGACCCAGTTGCTGCGCGAGGGCCGCATCCACAACTACCTGCGCATGCTGTGGGGGAAGAAGATCCTGGAGTGGTCGTCGTCGCCGCGCGCCGCGCTCGAGATCATGATCGAGCTCAACAACCGCTGGGCGGTCGATGGCCGCGATCCCAATTCCTACAGCGGCATCTTCTGGTGCCTCGGCCGCTTCGACCGCCCATGGCCCGAGCGCGAAATCTTCGGCAAGATCCGTTGGATGAGCTCGCAGAACACTGCCAAGAAGCTCGACGTGCAGGGCTACATCGCGCGCTACGCACTGGCTTAGTCGAACTACGGTTGTCGCTGCGCGCGCAAGCTCCTCGGTCCACGCGCGTATCCCGGGTCGTCAGCGGATACAATGCCCGCGAGGTGGCCCATGGAACAGTTCCATCTGATCGATCAGTACTGGGTCAGCGGCGTGCTGATCGCAATGATCGTCTTCCCGGTCGTGTGGGGATTGAGGCGCTGATTCAGGAGCGTGCGAGGTACGAAGTGAGATGTGCACCGAACGTGCGAGGTACGACGTGCGACGTGCGACGTGCACCAACTTCGCACCTCGCACTTCGCACTTCGAGTCGCCCCTCGCACGTCGCACGTTGCACTATCTATAGGCTTCCATCCCCACGCACGAGCAGACCAGATTCCGGTCGCCGTACGCTGAGTCGATGCGGCCCACCGCCGGCCAGAACTTGCTGGCCCGCGTCCATGGCGCCGGGAATGCGGCCTGTTCGCGGGAGTAGGCGTGGCGCCAGGCGTCGCCGCACACGACTTCGGCGGTGTGCGGGGCATGCTTGAGCGGATTGTCGGCGCGATCCAGGCGTCCTTCGGCGACCGCGCTGATCTCGGCGTGGATGGCGATCATCGCCGTGCAGAAGCGATCGATCTCGGCCTGGGATTCGCTCTCAGTTGGTTCGATCATCAACGTCCCGGGCACCGGGAATGAGACCGTCGGGGCGTGGAATCCGTAATCCATCAGCCGCTTGGCGACGTCCTCGACCTCGATGCCGGCGCTGTGGCGGAAGCCGCGCAGGTCGAGGATGCATTCGTGCGCGACCAGGCCGTTGGCGCCGGTGTAGAGCACCGGGAAGTGGGGTGACAACCGCTTGGCGATGTAGTTGGCGTTGAGGATGGCGATGCGCGTCGCCTCGGTCAATCCGTCCGGGCCCATCATCGCGATGTAGACCCAGGGGATCAGCAGGATGCTCGCCGAGCCCCACGGCGCCGCGGCGACCGCGCCGAGCAGCTTGGTGCCGAGGTCGACCACCGCGTGCTTGGGCAGGAACGGCACGAGATGCCGCGCCACGCCGATCGGGCCCATGCCGGGTCCACCGCCGCCGTG
>JACDEC010000121.1:0-5997 GCA_013816645.1 Planctomycetota bacterium | reverse complement strand
CCACCAGGCCGTTCGGCGCCGAGTAGAGCACCTCGTAGTGGCCCTTCAGGCGCCGGGCGACGTAGTTCGCGTTGAGGATGGCGATCTTGGTGGCCTCGGTGAGCCCGTCGTACCCCATGAGCGCGATATAGGCCCACGAGATCGGCAGGATCGCGGCGCTGCCCCACGGCGCCGCCGAGATGGTGCCGCAGGCCTCGGGGTGCGCCAGGTCCACGATCGGGTGCCCCGGCAGGAACGGCGCGAGATGCTTGGCGACGCCGATCGGCCCCATCCCGGGCCCCCCGCCGCCGTGCGGGATGCAGAAGGTCTTGTGCAGGTTGAGGTGGCAGACGTCGGCGCCGATCGCGCCGGGGCTGGTCAGCCCGACCTGGGCGTTCATGTTGGCGCCGTCCATGTAGACCTGCCCACCGTGGCGGTGGACGACCTGGCTGATTTCGATGATCGACTCCTCGAACACCCCGTGAGTCGAGGGATAGGTCACCATCAGGCAGGCGAGCCGCGCGGCGTGCTGCTCGGCCTTGGCGGTCAGATCGGCGACGTCGATGTTGCCGCGGGCGTCGCAGGCCACCGGCACCACGGTCATGCCGGCCATGGTCGCGGTCGCGGGATTGGTGCCGTGCGCCGAGGTCGGGATCAGGCAGATGTCGCGCGCGCCGTCGCCGCGGCTGGCGTGCCAGGCGCGGATCACCAGCAGGCCGGCGTACTCGCCCTGCGATCCCGCGTTTGGTTGCAGCGACACGCCGGCGAAGCCGGTGATCTCGGCCAGCCACTCCTCGAGCTGCTGGAAGAGCTGCTGGTAGCCCTGGGCCTGGTCCTTGGGCGCGAAGGGGTGCATGCGGCTGAACTCGGGCCACGACACCGGCAGCATCTCGGCGGTGGCGTTGAGCTTCATGGTGCACGAGCCCAGCGGGATCATCGAATGGCACAACGACAGGTCGCGTGACTCGAGTCGGCGCAGGTAGCGCAGCATCTCGGTCTCGCTGTGGTGCGCGGTGAACACCGGGTGCCCGAGGAACCCGCTGGTGCGCGCGAACGCCGCGGAGTAGCCCTCGTTGATCGCCAGGGCCAGCTCGTGCACCGCGAAGTCGAGCGACGCGCCGCGATTGAAGACCTCGAGCAGCTCGGCGACGTCGGACTCGTCGGTCGCCTCATCGAGCGACACGCCGATGGTGTGGGCGTCGATGGCGCGCAGATTGATGCGCCGTTCATGCGCGACGCGCAGGATCTCGGCCTGCTGGTGGGGGACGTCGACGCGCAGGGTGTCGAAGTAGATGGTCGGGCCGTAGGCGAAGCCAAGCCGCGCCAGGCCTTCGGCGAGCATCGCGGTCAGGCGGTGGACGCGCTTGGCGATCGAGCGCAGTCCGTCGGGGCCGTGGTAGACCGCGTAGAACGCCGCCATGTTGGCGAGCAGCGCCTGGGCCGTGCAGATGTTGGAGGTGGCCTTCTCGCGGCGGATGTGCTGCTCGCGGGTCTGCAGCGCCAGGCGCAGCGCCGGCTTGCCGTGCACGTCCTTGGAGACGCCGACCAGGCGGCCGGGGATGTGGCGCTTGTGCTCCTCGCGCACCGCCATGAACGCGGCGTGCGGGCCGCCGTAGCCGAGCGGCACGCCGAAGCGCTGGGCGCTGCCCACCGCCACGTCGGCGCCGAATTCTCCGGGCGGGGTCAGCAGGGTCAGGGCGAGCAGGTCGGTGGCGACCACCGCCTTGGCGCCGACCGCGTGCGCCTTGGCGATGAACGCGCGGTAGTCGCGCACCGCGCCATCGGTCGCCGGGTATTGCAGCAGCACGCCGAACAGCCCGGCGGGGAAGGCGTCCTTCGCCAGCCAGTCGCGGTGATCGCCGACGATGACCTCGATGCCCAGCGGCTGGGCGCGGGTGCGCACCACGTCGATGGTCTGGGGGTGGCAATCGCGCGCGACGAAGAACACGGTGCGCGCGTCGTCGCCGACCACGCCGTGGCAGAGGTGCATGGCCTCGGCGGCGGCGGTGGCCTCGTCGAGCAGCGAGGCGTTGGCCACCGGCAGGCCTGTGAGGTCGGCGACCATGGTCTGGAAGGTCAGCAGGCCTTCGAGCCGACCCTGGGCGATCTCTGCCTGGTAGGGGGTGTACTGGGTGTACCAGCCCGGGTTCTCGAGCACGTTGCGCTGGATCACCGGCGGCACCAGGCAGTCGGAGTAGCCCATGCCGATGTAGCTGCGGAACACCTGGTTCTTGGCGGCCATCGCCCGCAAGTCGGCGAGCGCGCGGTGTTCGCTGCGCGCCTGGGGCAGGCTGAGTGGCTTGGCGCGGCGGATCGCCGCAGGCACGGCGTGCTCGACGAGATCGTCGAGGCTGGTCAGGCCGAGCGCCGCGAGCATCGCCGCGACCTGGGGCGCGTCGGGGCCGAGGTGCCGGCGTAGGAAGCGGTCGGGATCGTCGAGCGCGGGCGGATGGGAGGCGATCGGCAGGGGGACGCTGGTCACGGTGGAGCTCCGGCCCGGACGAAGGACGCGCGCACGCCCCGGGCTGGCGTGCATGCGACCCTGTCCTCGTGCCTGAGAGCGTGACTCCGTCGGCGCTGCGACGCTGCCCAACTGTTGGTTGGGGCGGCGGGCAGTCTCTCCAGGGGTGCCGTCGGGGCGGGGTCCTTTGGCCTGAGAGCGTTACTCCTTCGGCATCCCGTCTCGTTTCGCGGTGTGCCACGAAGCGCTTGGGACTTCTCCCTCGCCCGGTCGTCCGGCGTTTGACTGTCAAAGATCGCAGCGATGGCGATCCTGGTCGCGGGGCGGCGCAGGCAATACCGGGACCGTCCCTGCTCGGACGCCGCGGGGTTGCGATGCTGAGGCCACCGCGACCATCGCGGGCATGGATGCGGCCATCGTCTTGACGGATGCGGCCGCTACCGCTGCCCTCGGCGCGCGCTTGGCCCAAGCCCTGGACACCGGCGACATCGTCCTGGTCGATGGCGAACTGGGCACCGGCAAGACCACCTTGGTGCGCGCGGTGGTCGCCGGCCTCGGTGGCGATGTCCAGGCGGTGGCCAGTCCGACCTTCACCCTGCTCAACATCTATCCCGCGCGCATCGCGGTCTACCACGTCGACGCCTGGCGTCTGACCGGGGTTGGCGAGCTGCGCGGCCTCGGCTTCAGCGAACTCGCCGAGGGTGGGATCGGCATCGTCGAGTGGGCCGAGCGCGTCGCGGCGGCATTCGACCCGCCGACCTGCTGGCGGGTGCACCTGCGTCACAGCGGCGACGGCGGCCGTCGCGCGACGGTCACGCCCCCGCTGGGTACGACGGGTCTCCCGCGCCCGTGGTGAGCAGACGAGCCGTGGCGATGGTGCAAACCCGACGTCACAGTCGGGGCCCTTGCCTCCTTCTACCGTTGATCATGACCGCGGCGCATCACCGTCCGTCCCCGGACGCTGGCTTATCCTTTTGCAAGGCCCCGGGCCGGGTGAAAGATCGCGGGCCGACTCGGAACCAGCAGCAGTGGAAGGACTTGGGTGGAGACTGACGGTCGCGTTGATCCCGTGAAGCAGCCGCCTTCGGGCCGTTCGCCGACGCCAGCCGAGGTCGCCGCCGCGGCGATCGCGGCGGTGAAGCCGACGATCCACGACTTCCTCGGCAAGCCGAAGACCGGCGAGGTCGTGCGCATCGAGCCCGGCAAGGACGGCGGCGATCCGCTGGTGCGCCGCTACCTCGATGAGCACCTCGCGACCTGCGCCTTCCACACGATCTCCTGGCTGTGGCTGCTGATCGGGGTGGTGACGTCGGCGATCGGCGGACTGCTCGGCAACCACATCCCGCCGCTGTTCAGTTCGATGCGCGTGGCGCCGAGCGAAGGCAATTCCTTCGTGCAGTCGCTGCATCCCTGGTTGAACAATCCCGAAGGCGTGCTCTACGGCGTGCTCGCGGCCTGCGCGCTGACCAGCCTCGCCGGGCTGCTGACCAACCTACGCCGGGTTCCCGCGACCCAGGAGCCGTGGTACGCGGGCATCACCGTGTTCCTGGGCTACCTCCTGTTCTTCGACACCCTGGCCTTCATCAGCGTGGTCACCGGCCTGCTCTGCGTGGCCTACCTCGGCGCCATCGCCTTCCGCATCGTCGCCCTGGTGGTCGGTGGCCGCGGCGGCCTCGGCGAGATCGAGCCGCAGGCGCCGGTGGGCGGTTGGCCGATCTACACCGTGCTGGTCCCGCTCTACCGCGAGCGCAATGTCGCCCGCAACATCCTCGCCAGCCTGGACAAGCTCGACTACCCGCGCGACCAACTCGACGTGAAGTTCCTCCTCGAATCCGATGATCCCGAGACCCTGCAGGCGCTGCAGGCCGCGGGCATCCCATACTGGGCCGAGGTGGTGATCGTGCCGCTCGGACAGCCCAAGACCAAGCCGCGTGCCTGCAACCACGGCCTGGCGCGCGCGCGCGGTGAGTACCTGGTGATCTTCGATGCCGAGGACCGTCCCGAGCCGGACCAGCTCAAGCAGGCGGTCGCCGCGTTCTCGTCCCAACCCGAACGCGTGGTCTGCCTGCAGGCCATGCTCGCCTACCACAACCACCGCCAGAACCTGCTGACCCGCTGGTTCGCGTTGGAGTACAATGTGTGGTTCCGCCGCTACCTCGGCGGCCTCGAGCGCATGCGCGTGCCGATCCCGCTCGGCGGCACCAGCAACCACTTCCGCACCGCGCCCTTGCGCTCGCTCGGCGGCTGGGATCCGTTCAACGTCACCGAGGACTGCGATCTCGGCGTGCGCCTGCGCATCGCCGGCATGACCACGCGCGTGCTCGACAGCACGACTTGGGAGGAAGCCAACAGCCGGGTCGGCAACTGGATCCGCCAGCGCAGCCGCTGGATCAAAGGTTACCTGGTCACCCATCTCGTGTGGTGCCGCCGGCCGCTGCAACTGGTCTGGAAGCTCGGTCCGTGGTCGACGCTCGGCTTCCTGCTCACGGTGTGGGCGGTCGCCGCGCTGGCCGCGCTCAATCTCGTGCTGTGGGTGGTCACCGCGGTCTACCTCACCCTGCTCTCCATCGACCTGTCCAAGGGTTACGACCTGTGGAAGCTGCTGACCACCCGCCAGGAGCTGTACGCGCCCGATCGCCTGAGCTGGCCGATGGCCTACCACGGCACCGGCGAGGACCCGTTCTGGTCGGTGATCAGCCAGGCGTTCTTCGTGGTCTCCTGCTGCCTGCTGCTCGGCAATGTCGCTTTCGTGGTGGTCAACGCCGCCGCTGGTCGCCGCAAGGACCAGAAGGGTCTGGGCTGGGCCGCGTTGATCAGCCCGCTGTACTGGGTGCTGATCTCGATCGCGGCCTGGAAGGGACTCTGGCAGCTGCTGGTCGCCCCGCATTACTGGGAGAAGACCGTGCACGGGCTCGATGAGGGTCACGAGCAGCCGTAGCAAGCGGGCACATTGCGATGACCACCATCTTCACCCATGCTGTGGTCGCGGTCGCCATCGGCGTGCCGTTCAGGCCGACGGTACTGCCGCGCAAGGTGTGGATCCTCGGCGCGATCTGCTCCATGGTCCCCGATGCCGACGTGCTCGGATTCGCATTCGGCGTGCAGTACGCGGATTTCTGGGGGCATCGCGGATTCACCCACTCCCTGCTCTTCGCGGCGCTGCTTGCGCTGGTGGCGACGCTGCGCTACCTCGGGAGGCCCTGCAGGGCTGCGGTCGCCGTCTACCTGTTCCTGGCGACCGCGTCGCACGGTCTGCTCGATGCGCTCACCGACGGTGGGCTGGGCGTCGCGTTCTTCAGCCCGTTCGACGATACCCGCTACTTCCTGCCGGCCCAACCCGTGCATGTCGCGCACATCGGTCTCGGATTCTTCTCGGCGGGATCGATCGCGGTCATGGTCAGCGAGATGCTGTGGATCTGGATCCCTTCGCTGGCGATCTTGACGGGCGGGCTTTGGTTCCATCGCCAGCGCGACGACGCGACGATCCGATCGTTCGATTGAGAAGCCTGATCGGTGACGGCTCGCCGACATTGGCGCAGCACCCCCGGCGTTTCTGG
>JACDEC010000611.1 GCA_013816645.1 Planctomycetota bacterium | reverse complement strand
ACCAACTGCCGCGTCGCCGCGAGCTCCGCGAGTTGCGTCGCCTGGGCGGGGAGGTCGGCGATTGGTTTCTCGATCAGGAGATGTTTGCCGCGGTCGAGGAGGTGGCGCGCAATGTCGAAATGAGTGCTCGTGGGTGTCGCGATCGAAGCCGCATCGACCCGCTCTGCGAACTGCTCGAGGGAAGCCGCGGCGGTCGTGCCGAACTCCTTCGCGAGCTGCTGGGCCTTGGCCGTGTCCGTGTCGTAGATCGCGCTGAACTCAGTCGCGGAAAGCTCCGCATAGAGACGCGCGTGATTCTTTCCAATGTGTCCGACGCCAACAACGCCGACGCGCAGTCTGCTCATCACGCGGACGAAGCCGGCGTGAGCTCATGCTCGCGCAACCACGCGTAAGTGCACGCGATTCCCTCCCGCAGCGGGATTTTCGCACGCCAGCCGAGCCCATTGATTCGCGAAACATCGAGGAGCTTGCGCGGCGTGCCGTCCGGCTTGGAGGGGTCCCACTCGATCCGGCCGGTGAAGCCCACGACGTCGCGCACCATCTCGCCGAGTTCCCTGATGGTGACGTCCTCGCCGACGCCGACGTTGACGATCTCGCGACCGTCGTAGGAGTTCATCAGGAACACCGAGGCGGCGGCGAGGTCGTCGACGTGCAGGAACTCGCGGCGCGGCGAGCCCGATCCCCACATGCTCACGGTCGCGGCCTCGGCGACCTTGGCTTCGTGGAACTTGCGGATCAGCGCGGGCAGGACGTGCGAGGATTCGAGGTCGAAGTTGTCGTTGGGGCCGTAGAGGTTGGTCGGCATCAGCGAGATCGCGTTGAGCCCGTACTGCCGGCGGTAGGCGTCGCACATCTCGATGCCGGCGATCTTGGCGATCGCGTACGGGGCGTTGGTCGGCTCGAGCGGGCCGGTGAGCAGGTGCTCCTCCTTCATCGGCTGCGGCGCGAGCTTGGGATAGATGCACGACGATCCCAGGAACTCGAGTTTCCTGGCCCCGTGCTGGTGCGCGGCGTGGATGACGTTGCACTGGATGATCAGGTTGTCGCGGATGAATTCGGCGGGACGCGAGTTGTTGGCGTGGATGCCACCGACCTTGGCGGCGGCGAGGAACACGTAGGCCGGCCGCTCGCGCGCGAACCAGGCATCCACCGCGCGCTGATCGCAGAGGTCGAGCTGCGCGCGCGTGCAGGTCAGGACGCGGGTGTGGCCGTCCGCGTGCAGCTTGCGAACGATGGCGGAACCGACCAGGCCGCGATGACCGGCGACGAAGATCGGGGCGTCCTTCTCCATGAATCCTCCAGAGCTGCGGGCCACGCAATGCGGGCGGCGCGCAATTGCGCAGCGGTCCTCCGCTGAATCAGCCCGATCCGCTGCGCTTGGCGACCTGGTGGCCGGCGTTGCGCAAGGTGCGCTCCTGGCGCGCGAGTTCGAGGTCGTTGTTGACCATCATCGCGACCAGCTCCTTGAAGCTGGTCTTGGGCGTCCAGTTCAGCTTGCTCTTGGCCTTTGAGGCGTCGCCCTGCAGGTGGTCGACCTCGCTGGGGCGGAAGTAGCGCGGGTCGATCTTGACGTGCTTCTGCCATTCCAGGCCGACCTGGCCGAAGGAGAGTTCGAGGAATTCCTTCACCGAGTAGGCTTCGCCGGTGGCGACCACGTAATCGTCGGCTTCCGGCTGTTGCAGCATCAGCCACATCGCCTCGACGTAATCGCCGGCGAAGCCCCAGTCGCGCTTGGCGTCGAGATTGCCGAGGTACAGGGTGTCCTGCATGCCCAGCGCGATGCGCCCGACCGCGCGGGTGATCTTGCGGGTCACGAAGGTTTCGCCGCGGCGCGGCGATTCGTGGTTGAAGAGGATGCCGTTGCAGATGAAGAGGTTGTAGGCCTCGCGGTAGTTGCGGGCGTACCAGTGCGCCGCGACCTTGGCGACGGCGTAGGGGCTGCGCGGATGGAAGGGCGTGGTCTCGAGCTGGGGCGGAGCGGTGGCGCCGTACATCTCGGACGATCCCGCCTGGTAGACGCGCATCACCTTGCCGGTGGTGGCGTTCGCGTCGCGAACCGCCTCGAACAGCCGCAGGGCGCCGGTGGCGACCGCGTCGGCGGTGTACTCGGGTTGGTCGAAGGACACGCGTACGTGCGACTGGGCGCCGAGGTTGTAGATCTCGTCGGGCAGGACCTTCTCGACGATCTTGAGCACGTTGGTGCCGTCGGTCAGGTCGCCGTAATGCAGGAACAGGCGCGAGCCCAGATCATGCGGGTCGAGATAGAGGTGCTCGAGGCGCTCGGTATTGAAGGTCGAGGCGCGACGGACGATGCCGTGGACTTCGTAACCCTTCCCGAGCAGCAGCTCTGCGAGGTATGAGCCGTCTTGACCGGTGATTCCGGTGATCAGCGCCTTCTTGGTCATGGAGATCCCTTTGCCTGCTTCCGCTATCCAGATGATGGCTTCCCGATGGCTCGAAGCCAGGCGGGACGCGCGATGTCCGCCATGGTCGCGGCACGAACCCGGTTTCT
>JACDEC010000120.1 GCA_013816645.1 Planctomycetota bacterium | reverse complement strand
GATCGGGGATGGTCGCCAGGTGCCAGGGCGTCGCCGGATCGGCGGCCGCCCCGACGTTGAGATGCAGGTCGACGGCTCGGCCGCGACCCGACCGATCGTCAATGGTGTTTTCGAGGTCTTCTGCCGCCACGCGGCGAGTATGGAGAAGTCGTTCGCCGTCTACAAGGCGGGCATCGTCCAGCCTGGGACGGGCGGGTGACCCGGACGGTCAGGCCGAGATCGACCAGGATGTCGGATGCTCGGCCTGGACGCGCCTCCACAGCACAAACCAAGGAGTTGGTCGGGCCCACAGGTTGACGTTGTCGATGGCGTCCCACGACAGCCGCTTGGCTTCGCTCTCGGTGAGGATCCAGCGCAGGGTTTGGTGGCAGCTCATGCCCAGCCAACGCACACGGCATGCCAGCGGCAGAACGCGGTCCCCCGCAGCAGTTCGCGCGCTTTTTTCGTGGTCCGGCACGAAACGATGGCTGCACCGGCATGCATCTGCGCGCTGGCGCAGCAGCGCGCCCCGATGCTCAGGCCGGGACGGGGTTCCGGCCCTGGAACTCGCGCATGTGGGTTGCCAGGGCCTGGCAACCTTCGATCGGCATGGCGTTGTAGACCGACGCGCGGATGCCGCCGACACTGCGATAGCCCTTGAGCGCGGTCATCCCCTTCTTCTCGGCTTCCTTGATGAACTTGTCGGTCAGATCCTCATTGGGCAGGCGATAGGTGATGTTCATCCGGCTGCGGTTGGCGATGTCGGTGACGGTCGGACGGTAGTACCCGCCCGACTGGTCGATCGCCGCGTAGATCAGGCCGGCCTTCTCCTCGTTGCGCTTCTCCATCGCGACCAGCCCGCCCTGGCGGTCGAGCCAGCGGAAGGTTTCGAGCAGCATGTAGATGCCGAAGGTCGGAGGCGTATTCAGGCAGCTCTTGGCCTCGGCGTGCGCGGCGAAGTTGAAGATCTTGGGCACCGACTTGGGGATGCGCGGGTAGAGGTCCTTGCGCACGATCGCCAGCACCACGCCCGAGGGCCCGAGGTTCTTCTGCGCCCCGGCGTAGATCATCGCGAAGCGCGACACGTCCATCGGCCGCGAGCAGATCTCCGAACTCGCGTCGCAGATCAGCGTGGGGTGATCGGGGAAGTGCGACCAGCGCGTGCCGTAGATCGTGTTGTTCGAGCAGATGTGCAGGTAGCTGGCGCCGGCGTTCGGCTTCCAATCGCGCGGGATGCGGTCGAAGCCGGTCGCTTCCGAGCTGCCCAGGATGTTGGCCAGGCCGAACGGCTTGGCGGCCTCGGCGGCCTTCTTGGCCCACTCGCCGGTGACCACGAAGTCGGCCGAACCCTGGAGGAAGTTCATCGGGATGGTGGTGAACAGCTGGGTCGCGCCGCCCTGCAGGAAGACCACGTCGTAGGTGTCGGGCACGCCGAGCAGCGCGCGGCAGCGCGCGGTGCACTCGTCGAGCACGCCGTCGAACTCCTTGCCGCGGTGACTGACCTCGGCGATGCCCACGCCCTTGCCCTGGAAGTCGACCAGCGCCTTGGCCGAGGCCTCGAGCACCTCGAGCGGCAGCATGGCGGGACCGGCGCTGAAGTTGAAGACGCGATGCATGGGCGGTGCTCCGAGGCGGGCGAGTACCCTAACCGCCTCGCCGCGCGGGCAACGGCCGCCAGGTCGGACCTGGGGCTCCATCAGGGGATTGCATTGGTCGGGTGTCGGAGGGCGGAAGTCGGGCGGCGGACATACGTGATCTGCCCAACGCACGTCGCACGTCGCACGTCGTACGTCGCACACTCAGCCGATATGCCGCGCCACTGGCATGCGTCGCCCGACGCCGAACGACTTGCTGGTCACGCGCAGCGCCGGCGCGGACTGGCGGCGCTTGAACTCGCTGATCTCGACCAGGCGCACGATGCGCGCGACGATCGCGGGGTCCTCGCCGCCGGCGATGATCGCCTCGGGGGCGGCGTCCTCCTCGAGGTAGCGGCGCAGGATGCGATCGAGCACCTCGTAGGGCGGCAGCGAATCCTGGTCGGTCTGGTTCTCGCGCAGCTCGGCGGACGGCGCCTTGTCGATCGACGCGGTGGGGATGCGTTCGCCGTCGCGGTTCAGCCAGCGCGACAGCGCCCAGACCTGGCACTTGTAGACATCGCCGATCGGCGCCAGGCCGCCGTTCATGTCGCCGTAGATCGTGCAGTAGCCGGTGGCCAGTTCGCTCTTGTTGCCGGTGGTCAGCGCCATGGCGCCGAGCTTGTTGGCAGCGGCCATGATCAGCGTGCCGCGCAGCCGCGATTGGAGGTTCTCCTCGGCCACGCCTGGGGTGGTGCCGGCGAACAGCGGAGCCAACTCCGCGAGCGCCGCCTGGTTCAGGCCGGTGATCGGCACGACGTGGGACGCGATGCCCAGGCGCTCGGCCAGGGCGCGCGCGTCGTCGAGGCTGCCTTGGCTCGAATACGGCCCGGGCATGAGCAGGCCGGTGACGTTGGCGGCGCCCAGCGCGTCGGCAGCGAGCGTTGCGACCAGCGCCGAATCGATGCCGCCGGACAGGCCGAGCACCACCCGCGACTGCCGCGTCTTCCGGCAGTAGTCGGCAATGCCGAGCACCAGCGCGTGCTGGAGATCCTCGACCGGATCGACCGCGGCCGGCGCGGCGACCGGCTTGGCGAGGTCGGCGATGACCAGGTCCTCGCGCCAGCGCGGCGCGCTGGCGTACCAGGCGCCATCCGGGCCGATCACGCAGCTGTCGCCGTCGAAGAGCAGCTCGTCCTGGCCGCCGACCTGGTTGCAGTAGACCACCGGCACGCCAACCCGCTTGGCCACGCTCGCCACCAGGCGGCGGCGCACCGCCGGTTTGTCGGCGTGGTAGGGCGAGGCGCTGATGTTGACGAGCAGGTCGCAGCGCCCGATCAGGTCGGCGACCGGATCGGCGGCGTAGCGCACCCCGGAGAACTCGGCGCTCCAGATGTCCTCGCAGATCGTCAGCCCGATGCGCCGACCGGCGAGCTCGACGACGTTGGCGGTGTCGCCGGGGCGGAAGTAGCGGACCTCGTCGAAGACATCGTAGGTCGGCAGCAGGCGCTTGCGGTAGGTGGCGACGACCCGCCCACCTTCGATCGCCACCAGGGCGTTGGCCAGCGAGGGCCCCGGGCCAGGCTCGAGGGGCTCGACCGCGCCGATCACCGTGGGCAGCGGCAGCTCGCGCGCGAGCTCATGCAACGCCGTCCACTGGCGTTCGACGAACCAGCGCCGCGCCACCAGATCGCGCGGCGGATAGCCGCCGATCGCGGCCAGTTCGGGGAATACCAGCAGGTCGGCGCCCCCGGCCAGGGCCTTGGCCGCTGCCGCACGCACCGCAATGGCGATGCCGGCGAGGTCGCCGATGGTCGGATCGAGCTGGGCCAGGGCCATGCGCATGGTCATGGTCAGGGGGTCGCGCTGCCGACGCCGAGGTCGTACGCCCTCATCCGTTGGCTGCCTTCTTCTCGACGTACAGCTCGCGATGGGTCTCGCGCAGCAGCGCCTTGACGTCGATGCCTGCCGGAGCGCGCGCGGCGTCGACCTTGGCGATGGCCTCGTCGGTGGCGAACACCCCAGGGAACCAGTCGCCCTTGGCCTGGAGCATATTGTAGCGGTAGACGCCGAAGTCCTTCATGTCGTAGCATTTCCACATGCGGCGGAAGCGCAGCACCTCGGGGATGTTGATGCCCGAGGGGTCGCCGATCATCTCGTGGCCGTCCCAGGCGCTGACCGGGTCGTGCAGCACGCGCTCGGCGAGAGCGAGTTCGATGCGCTGGTCGTCGGCCGACAACGGCACGCTGACCGGGAAGATGCCCTTCATATCCTTGATGTGATCGGGCGCGCTCATCCCGAACGACAGGGTGTGCACAGCCGCGGTCTTCAGGCAGAAGCGCGCGTTCCACTGGATCGGCGAGAGCGGCGCGGTCAGCCGGCGCAGCAGCGGCGAGGGATTGAAGAGCTGCCCGCCCTTGTCGTTGGGCGAGATGATGAACACGCCCATGTCGTTGACCGCGGCGAGATCGACGGCGGGTCGGTTGCGCTGGAAGAAGTAGTAGTAGTGCAGATTGACGAAGCTGAAGAATCCGCTGGTCACCGCCGCGCACAGCACCTCCATCGGGCCGTGGGTGCTGAAGCCGACGTCGCCGATCACGCCCTGCTCCTTGAGCTGCAACAGCGCCTCGATGGCGCCGCCCTTGGCGGTGATGGCGCGCAGGGTCTCGAAGGCGTTGATGCCGTGCCAGCCGTAGAGATCGATGCGGTCGGTGCGCAACGCCTTGAGCTGCTCGTCGACCAGGCGCTTGGCGTCGTCGGCGGTCTGCGGCGCTCCTTTGGTCATGAGCCAGTAGCGGTCGCGTGGGATGGCGAGCTCCTGGTTGAGCACGATGCCGTAGCAGTGCTCGCTCTTGCCGTAGCCGTGCGCGGTCTCGATGTGGTTGACCCCGGCGTCGAAGGCCAGGCGCGTCACCCGCGCGCACTGGTCGATCATGTCGCGCGACGGCTCGCTGCGCGGCTCGCCCCAGCCGTCGACGTAGCGCATGCCACCCAGGGTGATGACGCTGAGCTGTTTGCCGGTCCTGCCGAAGCGGCGGTACTGCATGGGTTCGCGCTGGTTGCGGATCGCTGGAGCGTTCATGACCCCACCTTCGCCCGACCCGGCTGCGATCAAGCGGCCCTCGGTACGAAGGTACTGGATCGTAGGCCACTGCGCCTCGCGAGCATGTCGACCGGAGCCCCAGCATGCTCGCCATCCCGTCCCATCGCCTGCGCCCGGCCATCGTCGCCGTCGCCGCCTATCTCATCTGCGGCCTGGCGTTGCGGGTGGCGCTCGGCGCCAACCAAGGCATCGGTGTCGCCGGGCTGAGCGGAACCGCCGCGTTCGGCCTGCTCAACGACCTCGCCGTGGCAGCGGTCGCCGCGGGGCTGGTGATGGCCGCTGGGAGCCTGGCTGGCCGCGAACGGCCCGGCCCGAGCTGGTGGCGCATCGCCGGGCTCGCCGTCGTCATCGCCGCGATCGCCTTCGGCGCCGCCGTCGAGTGGTTCTTCTTCGCCGAGTTCTCGGCCCGCTTCAACCACATCGCCGTCGACTACCTGCTCTTCCCCGGCGAGGTCGCGGCCAACGTCTGGCAGAGCTACAACGTGCCGCTGTTCGCCGCCAGCGCGGCCGGCCTGGGTATCCTGGCGTCGTGGGCGAGCCAACACTGGCCTGGGCGGACCGACGCGTTGCCAGTCCAACCGCCGCGGCGATGGGCGGCGGCGGGGTCCGGACTGGCGTTGGCCATCGCCGGCGCCGGGCTGCTGTGGATCATGCCCGCCCAACCGTTCGTGGATCGCGTGCGCAACGAGGTCGCCGCCAACGGCGTGGTGCAGCTGGCACGCGCCTTCGCCACCTCGCACCTCGCCTACGACCAGTACTACCGCGAGCTGCCCGGGCCCGAGGCCGACCGTCGCGTCGCCGCGGAGCTGGGCTGGGGCGATCCCGAGACTCCGGTCCGGACCTTCGCGCCCGCCGTCGCCCGCGAGCGCCCGCTCGACGTCGTGGTCATCCTCGAGGAGAGCCTCGGCTCCGAGTTCGTCGGGCGCCTGGGCGGGCGAAACGCCGCGACCCCGCGTTTCGACCGCTGGTGCGACGATGGCCTGCTGCTCACCAACCTGGTCGCCACCGGCAACCGCACCGTGCGCGGCCTCGAGGGCGTGCTGTGCTCGTTCCCGCCGGTACCCGGAGACTCGGTGTGGAAGCTCGATAAGTCCGAGAACGTCGCCAGCATCGCCCGCGTCCTGCGCGACGACGGCTACCGGACCGAGTTCCTCTACGGCGGCGCCGGCGCCTTCGACGGGATGAAGCCGTTCGCCCTCGCCAACGGCTGGGACCGCTTCGTCGAGGATGGGCTCGTGACCTCGGACTTCCCCAAGGACGCCTACCGCACCGCCTGGGGCGTCGCCGACGAATACGTGTTCGACGTCCTGCTCGACCACCAGCGCGAGGCGCGCCAGCGCGGCGAGCGCTTCTTCGGCACGGTGATGTCCACCAGCAACCACAAGCCGTTCCTGACCCCGGACACCCGCGATCCGCGCCGATCGGTCGCCAAGCTGCGCAAATGGGGCGGGATCGGCGCCATCCTCGTCCTGATCATGGTCGGCGTCTGGCTGCGCGGGGCGGACCGGATCGGCCGTGGCCGCCTGATGGTCGCCTGCGCTGTCCTGATGCTCGGCTATGGCGTCTGGCTCGGGGTGAAGCTGCAGCCGACCGACTCGCGCCAGCACGCCGTGCGCTATGCCGACCGCGCGTTGTGCGATTACCTCGACCGTGCCAAGGCCGATGGCCTGCTCGAGCACACCGCCGTGCTCATCGTCGGCGACCACGGCGCCCGAGTCTACGGATCCGAGACCATCCCGGCCGCGAGCTACCGCGTCCCCGGTCTGTTCCTGCTGCCGGAACCGCGCTTTCACGGCGCCACCGTCGACCGGCTGTGCTCGCAGGTCGATCTCGCGCCGACCCTGCTGTCGCTCGCCGGAGTCGGCTACCGCGCGCCGTTCTTCGGGCAGGACCTGATGTCGCTGCCGCCGGACGCTCCCGGCCGGGCCTGGCTGATCCACAACCGCGACATCGGCCTGCTCACCGACCAGGCGCTGGTCGTGCTCGGCCTGCAGCGCAGCGTCACCGCCTACCGGCGCTCCGACCGCGCCAGCGACGTCTTCACCCAGGTCCCGGTCGGCAACCTCGATCCCGACCTGAGCGGGATGGTCGATCGCGCGACGGCGGTATTCCAGCGCGCCTACCGGCTGTATGAACAGCGTCGCTATGTCCTCCCTGGAACCGCCGTTGCCGACCGCTGACCGTCCTCGCTGGTGGCGGAAGTGGTGGCTATCGCACGTGGCGCTGCCGCTGGCGGCGCTGGCCGTCGGCGCGGTGGCGCTGGAGATCACCGACCTCGACGCACGCCTGCTCGGACCGTTCTACGATCCGGCGCTCGGGCGTTTCCCGCTGCGCAAGTTCTGGCTCTTCCAGCACGTCCTCCACAACGGCGGCAAGTACCTGGTCGTCGCGCTCACCGCGCTGCTCGCGCTCACCGCCGTGGCCGGCATCCGCTGGCGGCGCCTGCGCGCCTGGAGCGCCCCGTGCGCGTACCTGGTGTGCTGCGTCGCCGCGACCACCGGCATCGTCGGCGTGCTCAAGGCGGTGACCAACCGCTACCCGCCCTGGGACCTCGACCGCTTCGGCGGCAAAGTGCCGTACACGCCGCTGTTCAGCGGCACGCCGGCTCCGTTCACCACCGGCCACGGGTTCCCGGCCGGGCACGCGTCCGCGGCGTTCGCCTTCGTCGCCCTCTACGTCGTCGCCCGCGCCTACGGCATGCGGCGGGCGGCCTGGTGGCTGGCTCCCGGCCTGCTGCTCGGTTGCGCCTTCGCCTGGGTGCAGCACGTGCGCGGTGCCCATTTCCCATCGCACAACCTGTGGACCCTCGCGATCGCCTGGACGGTGGCGCTGGCCTTCGCCGCTCTCTTCACCCGCTTGGGCTGGCTGCCCAGGCCTCCGCTGGTGACCGAGGCGCCGACCGCCGAACCATTGGTGTTCGGCGTGGCGGTGCGCTCATGGCTGGTCGGCTTCAGCGGGATGATCGCGGGCTCGACCCTGTTCTCGATCGACAATGCGGTGGAGGAACTGCATCTCGGCGAGCCGAACCTGCACTTCTGGATCGAGGCCGCGGAATTCGCCATGGTCGGCCCCGGCCTCGGGATCGTCTGCCTCCTACTGGTCGAACGCCTGCGCATCGCCCACGGCGCCGCCGCCGCGCGCGCCCTCGAGGAGCGCGAACGCCGCTACCTGCTGCTGGGACGCATGGCCGCGGCCGTCGCCCACGAGGTGCGCAATCCGCTCCATACCCTGCGCCTGGTGGTCGACGAGCTCTCGGCCGAGATGCCGGCGGTCGGCGCGCACCCGCTGCGCGACCAGATCGACCTGTCCATCGAGCGCATCGACCGCGCCGTGCAGCTGGTCTACCAGCTGGCGCGACCGAGCGTCGACGAGGACGAGAC
>JACDEC010000610.1 GCA_013816645.1 Planctomycetota bacterium | reverse complement strand
CCGAACTGGCCAAGCGCCTGGGCGCGCGCGGCATCTCCGGTCTGCAGGCCTACTCGCCCGCCAGCCATCACGCCATGCTCGCCGGCTTCCCGTACATCGACGCCATCGTCGCCGACGCCGTCAACGTGCCGCCGATCACCGATGCCAGCCCCACGGTCATCGATGACATCGACATCAACAGCCAGGGCGACCTGAGCGTGAACGAGGGCCGCGCCGCGGCCCAGGCGCAGCCGGCGGGCACAGCGAAGCGGGCGGACAAGGCTCGCGCCACGGTGCGCAAGGCGGTCGCATCGGTGCAGGCGAAAGTCGCCAAGGTGTTCGGCACGTTCAAGGCCAAGGCCAAAGTCACAGGCAAGAGCACGGTCGGGAAGGCGAAGACCACGATCAAGAAGGCCAAGACCTCGGTCGCCAAGGCGAAGACCAAGGCCAAAGCCAAGCTCAAGGCGAAGTCGAAGCGCCGCTGACGATGGCCGATTCCGTCATCCCCGATCCCGCGCGCATCCGCGCCCTGGTCGCCGAGCACGGCGCGCCGCTGCTGCTGCTGAGCACCCAGACCGTGCGCCAGCAATACCGCAAGCTCGCCCAGGCGCTGCCCGGCGTGCAACTGCATTACGCGCTCAAGCCCCTGCCGCATCCCGCGGTGGTCAAGGCACTGGACGAAGAGGGCGCGCGCTTCGACCTCGCCACCAACGGCGAGGTCGACATCGTGCGCCAACTCGGGATCGCGCCCGAGCGCTGCATCCAGACCCACCCAATCAAGCGCGACAGCGACATCCGCTACTGCCTCGATTACGGGACCCGCACCTTCATCTTCGACAATCCCTGGGAGCTGCCCAAGTTCCTGCCCTACAAGGACCAGGTCGAGCTGCTGATGCGCCTGAGCTTCCGCAACAAGGACGCCCAGTGCGACCTGTCCGCGAAGTTCGGCGTGAACCCCAGCGAGGCGCACGAGCTGCTGCGCAAAGCGGTGGGCATGGGCCTGAAGGTCCGCGGCCTGAGCTTCCACGCGGGCTCGCAGCTGCAGAACAACTTCAAGTACGTCGAGGCCATCGGCTTCTGCCGGCAGCTCTTCAACCTCGCGGCGCTCGACGGCATCGCCCTCGACACCCTCGACATCGGCGGCGGCTATCCCGTGCACTACACCGAGCCGGTGATGCCGATCCATTATTACTGCCACCCCATCGCCGCCGAACTCGAGCGCCTGTTCCCCGGCGTGCGCCTGATCGCCGAACCCGGCCGCTTCATCTCGGCCCCGGCCATGACCCTGGTCGCATCGGTGATGGGCAAGTCCGAGCGCCAAGGGCGGATGTGGTACTACCTCGACGACGGTCTCTACGGCAGCTACAGCGGCAAGCTCTACGACCACTGCGACTACCCGTTCCTGCCCCTGGCCAAGCTGGAAGGCAAGCACGGCGCCGAACGGCTGAGCGTGGTCGCGGGACCGACCTGCGATTCGATCGACGTGATGTACAACGACATCATGCTGCCCGAGATGGAGTGCGGCGAGCTGGTGGTCAGCCCGATGATGGGCGCGTACACCTGGGCCTCCGCCACCGAGTTCAACTTCTTCCCCAAGACCACCATCGTGGTGATCGATTGATGGACGGGGGCCGGGGGCCGGGGGTTGGGGGCCGGCGAGACGCGCGAACGTCGTCCGCTTGCGCTCCGACCCCAACCCCCCGACCCCCGACCCCAGGAGCAATTGTATGAGCATCGGATCCGAATCGCTGAACCTGTGGCTGGAGGACATGCACGGCGACCAGGTCGGCCTCAAGTTGCGGGTGCGCGAGTGCCTGGCGGCGTCGACCTCGCCGTTCCAGCGCATCGCGGTGTACGACAGCCAGGCCTTCGGTCGGGTGCTCACCCTCGGCGGCGCGATCGCGGTCACCGATCTCGACGAAGCCGTGTACTCCGAGTGGCTGGCCCATCCCGCGCTGCAGGCCGCGCCCAAGGCCAAGCGGGTGCTGATCCTCGGCGGCGGCGATGGCGGCGTCGCCCGCGAGGTCCTGCGCTACGCCAGCGTCGAACGCGTGACCGTGGTCGAGATCGACCAGCAGGTCGTCGATGCGTGCCTGAAGTGGTTCCCGACCGCGGCCAAGAGCCTGCAGGATCCGCGCGTCGAACTGGTGATCGACGACGCGCACCGCTACCTGCGCGCCTGCTCCCAGACCTTCGATGTGATCATCGTCGACGCCTGCGAGCTGGTGAATCCGGCCAGCGACGCCTTCCATAACCTGTCGTTCGCGCAGTCGGTGTTCCGCGTGCTCGCCAAGGATGCGGTCATCGTCGCGCCGCTCGGCTGCGCGATGTTCAGCCCAGACGTCTGCCGCGACAACCTGCGCAAGCTCGGCGAACGCTTCCCCAAGCCCGCGGTCTACCAGATCGCGCTGCCGAGCATCCCCTCGGGACAACTGGCCGTGGCATGGTGCAGCAGCACCGGGCAGGCGCCGCGCATCGGCGCCGCGTCAGAAGCGTGGGTTGCCGCGCTCAAGAGCTGGCAACCTGACGCCCAGCCC